>CANROO010000032.1 GCA_947632235.1 uncultured Clostridia bacterium | reverse complement strand
TCTTGTATTCATCCTTCATGTGCGCGGCTATTTTTCCCCTTGAGGAATTGACTATTGCTCCGAGTCCATCGCTGTTGAAGCATACGGCAAGGTCCTCCGCCTTTCCGCCCTGAGCGCCGTAGCCCGGCACAAGGAAGAAGGTGTGAGGCATTACCTCCCTGAGCCTCTTTGCCTGCTCGGGGTGAGTTGCGCCCACAACCGCGCCCACGGAGCTGAAGCCGTGACTGCCCATTGTGCTTTCGCCCCATTTCTCTATAAGAGCGCCTACCCTTTCATAAATAGGCACACCATCGACCAAAAGATCCTGTATTTCTCCGCTGTTGGGGTTTGAGGTCTTGGCAAGGACGAAAAGTCCCTTTTCATATTTCTCGCAGTCCTTTAAAAACGGCGTTATGCTGTCAGAGCCGAGATAGGGATTGAGAGTTATGAAATCCTGCGCAAAGCCCTCGTATTCCATTCCTTCTATATTAACTCTGCCTATGTGGCCGTCCGAATATGCCTCGGCAGTGGAGGCTATATCGCTTCTTTTTATATCGCCTATGACTATAAGTCCCCTGCTCTTTGCATAACGGCAGGTCTTGTCATATGCCTTCAAGCCTTCTATGCCATATCTTTCATACATGGCTATCTGGGGCTTTACGGCAGGTACGATGTCGAATACAGCATCTATAATGTGCTTGTTGAATTTATACATTGCCTTTGCCGCAGCCTTTGGCGTGGTGCCGTATTTGGTGTAGTATTTTTCGGTAATGAAAGACGGTATATAGTTAAGTCTGGGGTCAAGTCCCACAACCGTCGGATTTTCAGTAGCTTTTATCCTTTCTATAAGTCTGTCGATTATCATAGCCGTGCCTCCTTATTATCTCGTCAGTTTGCCGTTGTCCACTATAATTTCGCCTCCGCAGACTGTGTAGAGTATTTTTCCCTTTACCTCTCTGCCTCCGAAGGGCGTATTTTTTGCCTTTGATACCATTTTGTCAACATCTATGGCGTACACATGGTCTATATCCGCTATTGCGATGTCCGCTGCCGAGCCCACGGAGAGCTGTCCCTTGTCTATGCCAAGTATCTCGGCAGGCTTGGCAGTCATCTTCATAAGCATTTCATCAAGGGATATGAGTCCGCTCTCCACAAGCTCGGTGTATGAAAGCGCAAAGCTTGTTTCAAGACCTATTATGCCGTTTGCGGCCTTTTCAAACTCGCAGTTCTTTTCGTCTACATGGTGGGGCGCATGGTCTGTGGCAATGACCTCTATGGTATTGTCCTTGAGCGCCTGTCTTACAGCCTCCATATTTTTTCTGCTTCTTAAGGGAGGATTCATTTTATAATTTGAGTCATAGTCGGTTATATCCTCATCGCAGAGCGTGAAGTGGTGAGGCGTTGCCTCGGCAGTGACGGGAAGCCCGTGCATTTTGGCATTTCTCACCTGCTCTATACTGCCCTCGGTGCTGATGTGGCATATATGGAGCCTGCAGCCGGTTGCCTTGGCAAGTATTATATCTCTTGAAACTATTATCTCCTCGGAGTCATCGCCTATCCCCTTAAGGCCCAGTATTGAAGCCCTGTCGCCTGCATTCATGGAGCCCTTTGCAAGGCTTATCTCCTCGCAGTGGTCGAATATGGGAAGACCGAACATCTTGGAATAGCGCATGGCGTTTTTCATAAGCGCAGGGTCGGAAACGGACTTGCCGTCCTCGGAGAGAGCGCAGGCTCCTGCCCTTGCCATCTGTCCTATATCCGCAAGCTCCTCGCTTTGCTGTCCCCTTGTTATGGCGCCTATGGGAAGTACATTTATAACGGCATCCCGTTTAGGGGAGAGCGCATATTCTATCATTATGGCGTTGTCCGTTACGGGGCTTGTGTTGGGCATGGTGCAGACGGTGGTGAAGCCTCCCATAGCTCCTGCTCTGGAGCCTGTGGCTATGGTCTCCTTTTTCTCAAAGCCCGGCTCTCTGAAGTGAACATGCAGGTCTATAAGACCCGGCATAACTACAAGTCCCCCTGCATCTATCACTCTATCCGCAGTCTTTTCTATGCTCTCGCCTATATCGGCTATCACGCCGTCGGATACATATATATCCCTCACGGCATCCACATTGTTTTTGGGGTCGACAAGTCTGCCTCCCTTTATAAGAATACTGCCCATTTTTAAACCTCCCTCTTGCTGCGCTCGCTCAAAAGCTTAAGTATTGCCATTCTGACGGCTACGCCGTTTTTTACCTGTATGCTTATGACGGAATGCTTGCCGTCTATTACCTCGGTGCTGAGCTCCACGCCCCTGTTTACGGGGCCGGGATGCATGACGAGCACATCCTTCTTGGCATATTTCAATATTTCATCGTTCACGCCGAAGAGGCTTGAATATTCCCTGAGATTGGGGAAAGGCATATTTCTCTGTCTTTCAAACTGTATCCTGAGACCCATGACGACATCGGCATCGTGTATAGCGCCTGCTATGTCCGTGCTGACCTTTACGCCAAGGCTCTGCATAGAGCTGCTGACAAGAGTGGAGGGTCCTGCAAGCGTGACCTGCGCGCCGAGCTTTGTGAGCCCGAAGGCATTGCTCCGCGCCACTCTGGAATGGGATATATCGCCTAATATGACTACCTTAAGCCCCTTGAAGCCTCCCTTTCTCTCCATAATGGTGTAGAGATCCAAAAGCGCCTGAGTGGGATGCTCGTTTGAGCCGTCGCCGGCATTTATTACGCTTGCCTTTACATTCCCGGCAAGTATGTGAGCGGCGCCCGTGAGCTGGTGGCGTATTATCATTATGTTGGTACCCATCTGGTCGAGGGTCATACCCGTATCTATGAGGCTTTCGCCCTTTGAAACACTGCTTGTGGAAACGCCCAGATCCTTTACTATAGCGCCCTGATATTCGCCCGCAAGCATAAATGACATCTTTGTTCTTGTGCTGTTTTCGTAAAAAAGAGTGACGATACTGCTTTTTGAAAGGTCATTTGTCCTTAACGAGGGGTTGTCTATTTTCTCCTTCATTTCCTTTGCGGTGTTTAATATTGTCATTATTTCATCCGAGCTTAAGTCCCTTAAGCCCAGCAGGTCTTTTCTGCCGTACATAATATGCCTCCTTTTTTGTGAAACGGTTTTTGCTTACAAAAAAAGCAACAAAGGAAATCAAATAACATCCTTCATTGCTTCATCAAAATCAAAAAAGAAAATAAAAGGAGACGGTATATTGTATGCGTATATGCAAGCTGTCATTTGCCCTGACCTGAACATAGCCGTTTCTCCTTTCTTAAATATATATCCTATCAATTTTAACAAATGTGTCTGTATTTGTCAACAGTTAATTTCAGTTTTGCGCCAAACATTTTCTCTTAGATATAGTATAATATATTTTAACATAAAACTCAATTCATTTTTTCAAATATCGGTAAATTTTTTGTAATAAAAATGAAAAATAAAAAACAGGTATATACTCTTGAAATAATCCACACAATATAGTATACTTAATTTACAGGGAACATCAAATATGTTTTCTGTAAAAAAAGTATACTCAAAAATGTCTGGAATGTCCGCGATCGGCAATTTTTGAACCTACATTTGATGAAAGGGACTCCTACATTGTTCTGTCTATGTCAGGCCGCAAGCTAATTCCCTTTGGGCAGCGGAAGACAGACGGCAGTTCTGCGGTAACCCACCTGGCTTGGCTAGGTATCAAAAGTCCGAGGACGGCATTTTGGATAATTTTGATCTATATATGCTTTTTAGGGGAACGGGCTTAATGCCCGTTCTCTTTTTATATGTTTAAAAAGGGAAGAATATATAAAATATAAATATTCCACACAAATTACACATTTATAACATAGTTTTCACATAAAGACGGCTTAAAATATAATTGAAAACAAAAATAATATTTCAAGAAAGGATGAAGACTATGAAAAACAATATCAAAAAAATATGCGGCTGTGCGATAGTGCTTGCAATAACCATATTTACTGTGACGGCATTTGCCGCAGGTGAATCGGATGATTACGGCTTCAGAAAAGGGAAAGCGGAGCATTACGGAACAGGCGGCGAACAAACCTTTGTTTATTCAAAAAGCCATCATGCCGACACGGAAGCACTTATTGAATCCGGCATAATAGACCAAGAAACCGCCGATAAAATTTCCGAGTATATGTCAAAAAAGCATGAAGAAATAAGCTCAATGTATAACGATATGAAAAACCTGAGTCCGGAAGAACGCCATACTGCTTTTGATGAGAGAAAAAACTCACACAAAGACGGACTTGAAGGACTTGTTGACGAAGGCATTATTACCGAAGAACAGTACGATAATATAAAAAATTATGCCGAAAATAAATAAGTATTATAAGAGACACAATAATTCTGTGTCTCTTTCGCGTTGATAAATAAATTTATATGTGCTAAAATATTATAAAAAGCGAAAGGAGCAAAAAACAGTGGCAAAAATACTTATTGTAGACGATGAGCCCGATATTCGCGCTCTTATACGAAGATATGCACAGCGCGAGGGTTATGACACTGCAGAAGCTTCCGATGGACTAGAGGCTGTTATGATGTGCCAAAATGAAAATTTTGATGTTATAATAATGGATGCAATGATGCCGGAGCTGGACGGTTTTTCAGCATGCAAAAAAATACGAAAAGAAAAAGACATTCCCGTGATAATGCTATCGGCAAGAGGGGAAGAATACGATAAGCTATTCGACTTTGAGACAGGCGCAGACGATTATGTTGTGAAGCCTTTTTCTCCGAGAGAGCTTATGGCACGCATAAAAGTCGTTATGAACAGGCACGGTAAGGCAACAACAGATAATATAAAAGTAGGAAGTATAAAAATAGACACACTTGGAAGAGTTGTTTATATTGACGACAAAAGAACAGAGCTTACGGCAAAGGAATACGACCTATTGTTATACCTTGTAAAAATATCGGTATCGTACTTACAAGAGAACAGATAATGGAAGCCGTGTGGGGGTATGAATATTATTCAGCCGACCGCACCGTGGACTGGCAGATAAAACAGCTTCGTTCGCACATAGGAAAATGCAGGGACAATATAGTTACAGTCAGGGGAGTGGGATATAAATTTGAAAACAAAGAGTAGAACTATATGTTTTAAACTGTGGACATATTTTACAATATTTTCGATAGTGATATTTGCAGTACTCTGGCTTTTGCAGACAGTGTTCCTTGAAAGTTTTTATGATGTAATGCAAAAAGAACATATAAAAAGGCTTGCCGATGAAATATGCAATTCCGATGAAAATACGGCGCAGGTGATAGATAAAATTGCCGCAGAAAATTCAATATTGATTCTTCTGACCGACAAGGACGGAAGCATAATTTACAGCGCAGATGAGTACAGTCCTTCTTACAATAAAAATCCATATTCGGACAATGAACACGGATGGAACAAAAATCCGTACAGAGCATCGTATCCGGAACAGACATATCGTCATCTGCCCGAGCACTATGATGATTTTCTTGAAAAGCTTGGAGATAACAATAACATATGCTATACAATTGAACATGATGACATAAGCAATACTCTTATATACGGGCAGAGGCTGGATGACGGCAATATTTTATACATCAATACTTCTGTAGGGGCTATAGATTCAGCTGTGTCAATAATAAGAATTCAACTGTGTGCCGTAACGGCGCTGGCATTAATTGTGGGATTTTTAATAGCCATATTTATATCCAAAAGATTTTCAAGACCTATTTCTCAGCTGTCGGAACAATCACTTAAAATGGCAGACGGCAACTTTGATATAGATTTTAAAAAGGGCTTTTGCGCCGAGACAGATAAGCTCGCCGATTCCTTGGCATATGCAGCAGATAAAATTGCCGAAACAGACAAGCTCCGCAGAGAGCTTCTTGCCAATGTTTCACACGATCTGCGCACTCCGCTGACAATGATAAAAGGTTATGCGGAGCTTATACAGGATATGGATGGAGAGGAAAATACCAACAATGATGCCGAAATAATAATAAGAGAAGCGGATAGGCTTTCATTGCTTGTAAACGACATTCTGTATTATTCAAAGCTGCAGTCGGGCGCTGTCAAATTTGAAATTGAAAAAATAAATATGAGTTCACTTGCAGAAACTACTGCGGAGCAATTTTCCGCAATAGGCAAGACAAACGGCATAAATATCACAAGGTCAATAGAAGCCGATAAGTATGTTACAGCAGATGAAAAGCGCATACAGCAGGTATTGTACAATCTTATATCAAATGCCGTTGCTCATACGAAAAAAGGCAAAAACATATGTATTTGTGTTTTTGAGAAAAATGGAATAATACGCACGGAAATACATGACGCCGGCAGCGGCATAAGCCCCGAAGAACTGCCTCATATATGGGAGAGATATTTCACTTCCAAAAAGGGCGGAACAAATGGCTTAGGCTTAGCAATAGTGAGGGAAATACTTACTTTGCATAATGCGAATTTCGGTGTTGAAAGCAAGGAAGAGGTTGGCAGTACATTTTGGTTTGAGTTGGAAAAAAGCATTTAGAGCAGGGTTTTATACAGTCATTATACACGCAAAAGAGACCGCCGAAGCGGTCTCTTTTCTACGTGTCGATAAAATCGACACGCTTGAAAGAAATGCTTGCATTTCTTTCAGTTTGGCTAGGGTAGGAACCAGCCGTGTTCACTTGATTTTTATAAAAATCAAGTGAAGTTCCTGTCCTCGGAGGAAGTGAATTCCTCCTGCGGATTTTAGTCTGCGACGCTTTTTGATTGTGCAATCATATAACTTTTCTTTTTTTTATGTTGAATTTGTATTTTTTCGGCAGTCAGAAGAGACCGCCGAAGCGGTCTCTTTTTCAGTGCATTATATTTTTACTTTGCGGGGTTCGGGAGAGTGTAGCTTGAATCCAGAACATGCTGGAGTATCATAGCAACATCCTGAGAGTCGATCTTTTCATCGGCATTTACATCAAGGTACATAAATTCATTGCTGAAGGGTTTACCCTTAAGTACATACTGAAGAGCTTCCTCAACGTCCTTTATCTCTACCTTGCCGTCATTGTCGGAATCGCCGTAATGCTCCTCTGTGGTCTGCTCGGAATCGGGCTCGCTTGCAGACTGGCTCTCGCTTGAGCTTTCACTGGTCGATTCGCTCGAGGATTCGCTTGAGGACTCCTCGGGAACGGATATGCCCGAAGTGTAGCCGAGGTAGTAGAAGCATATTCTTGAACCTGCCGAGTAGATGTAATAGCTCTTGCCTGCCTTGACATTAAATCTTATGATGTCGTATGTTGTGTCCGCCTTTGAATTGTCGATCTTCTTGAGTACGGTGCCTGCATCATCTACAACATATGTCACCTTATCGGCGTTTGTCTTTGCAGCTGCGGTGAATACGCCGTCCTTGGGTGCGTCAAACTTGATGAATGCGCCTGTTACGGGTATACCGTCATTTGTGGCTGACATAGGATTGGTCGCGCCGTCCTTGCCGAGAGGATTGACCTTGCCCTGTAAGAAGAATGAAAGGTCATATGACTTATCGCCGTCTTTGAATGTTACGGGATTTTCTTCCTCTGTTGAACCGTAGTTCTCGGGATATGTGAGACCTCTGTCGCTTCCTGCCGGAACAGATTCCTCTACGGGCCACATGATCTCATCGTTAAGACCTTCGGTTACGGGAGCATCCGAAACAATACCTATGTAAGGATCGGAAACCGTAAGATTTCTTGCATCGTCCGATACAGCCGTTATAGCCGCAAAACCGCCTATCTCCGTTACATTGATAGGTACCGTGTTGGTATACTTGATGCCGTTTACGGTAAGCTCAACGCTCTTGTTGTCAAGATCTATAATAAATTCATATTCATAGGTCTTGTTTGCCTGTATGGCATCGGTCGAGGGTGAGTAGCCTTTGTCCTTATCGGCATTTACCCTGAGCGTAACATTCTTCGCCTTTTCGCCATTTGCCGCAAGAGCCGCTATCTCGGGATAGTTTCCGTTTTCATCAGCAGGACCCGTTATGCTAACAAGAGCCCATGAACCGCTTGCCTTTGTGGGAGTAGCCGTACCTCTTACAACTACCTTACCGCTCTTTATTGTTTCCTTGAGAGGAATATTGAGCTTGGCAGCCATTGATGTGGATTTATCCGTAAGAGTATATGTGCTTGTATCGGCGTTATATGTTACCGATACCTTGCCTGTGTCCTCGCTGTCATTTGTAACGGGATCGCCCTTATCAACGGGAGTTGAAATTATGGGAGCCTCAGTTGTAGCTTCGGTCGAGTTTTCGGTCGTGCTTGTATCTCCGCCGGGAGTTGGAGGATTAACTGCCGAACCTGTCATTGTGTATCTCATAAGATAGATACAAGGCTCGCCCTTTACTCTTTTTATCATTACTTCGCCTGCACTTACGGGATAAGGACCGTTTACGCCTATTTCAATATTCTGAGCTTCTCCGTCGTTGATGCTCAATGTAGCTTCCTTACCTCTGTTGTGAGCAACTATAATAAGCTCGCCGTCGGCAGGAGCGGTGAAGGATACAAACTTGCCCGAATTGAGCTTTATAGCCTTGTTGAGAGTCTGACCCTCAAAGTCTATGGTGTTCTTCTTTGCATCGCCGTAGTCGTCAATACCGCTTGACAATGAGAAGAAATCGTCAGTGTTGGTGCCGTCTGTATAGTTCCATGTATACTGCTCTCCGCCCTCCTGCATAGTAACAACTGCAGAAGCTACGCCGTCCTTTGAAGCAGTGAGCTTGGCAGGCTCGACAGACAATACCTTCCAGCCGCCCAATGAAGCGGTAACGTCATAAGCTGTATTGATATCCACCTCGCCGACAAATGCCTTTGAAGCCGCATCATATTTAAGTCCTGTAGGACCTACATTTACAACTGCCGCAGACGGGTCAAGCTCCTTGGAAGAGCCTTCTGCCGCCACAACCGTAACGGAGACCTTGCCCTTAGCCTTGTCGAGATGTATCTCGTTGGCCTCGTCTGTAGTCTTTATTGTGATAGGATAAGAAGCATTTGCAATATAGTCGCCCGTATTGCCTACAGTCACGCTGTATGTATGAGTGCTGTCGGAAACGGGATACTGCTTGTCAGAGATATATGTTCCGTCACCCTGATCCTTGAGCTCATCGCCTTTGCTGAGCTTGACTGATGCGCCCTTTACGGGAGCATTGTCGCTGCCGCCTGTGAGCTTTACTACAGCAAGGCCGTCATAGTCCTTTGCAAGCTTAACGGTCTCTTTATATTCTTCGCCGTCCGCAAGGAGTACCTTGGGATCTACCGTCTTATTTGCATAGCCTTCCTTGGATACGGTGATGTGATACTCTGCGCCAAGCTCTGCTCTTGCAGTGTATACATTGCCCGTACCTGTGAAGCTGAGTCCGCTTGCAGTGATCACAGCGCCGTTAAGGGCATTGCCCTGCTCGTCCTGAACGGTAATGGTGATAGTACCGGATTCCTCAACGGGGAAGGCATGCTGTGTACCGGAGTATTCCATAACGTAAGCAGGAACCTCCTCGGCTGTCTGCATAACGCTTACATTTGTTTTCTTATTTACGCTGTCATAGTAGAATTTATCGGGATTTATATCCCAGTCTTTCATTGACGTATTGTCCGGGAAATTAAAGCCGTTGGCATCAAGCACGGACTCTGTTCTGTCCGTTACCTTCTTGTATGTACCCTTGTCCTCATACTTCTGCTGACCGCCCTGCATTATTTCGCCGTAAGACTTGGAGTAGCAGGTATTGTTTCTGGACTTGTGTATAAGCTTACAATTCTCGTAGTAGTTTGCCTCAAGGAAGGTAGAATTGTAATTTCTTGTATCTACCGTAGTGTCGCCGTTCTGGAAATATGTGTTGTAGATATGTACATTTCCGTTGGCTGCAAGAGGCTGTCTTGAAGCTACATTCTGATACCAGTTGTGGTGAGCTGTCATGAACCACTGATCGTCCGAACCACCCGAACCCAGAAGATTGGTCTTGTGGCAGTCGATGAATCTGTTGTAGCTCATTGTGTAGTATCTGCCTCTCTTGAAGTCGCAGGAGCCGTCGCCCTCGCCCTTGTCGCTCTCTGCGGGGTTAGCGCAGTAGCCGGGATAGAAGGTGTTGTTGTGTACCCATATTCTCTCTGCAAAAGCATCGCCCTCGCCCTGGAAGCCGAGACCGTCCTCTGTGTAGTTTCTGAGAGTGATATTTCTTACCTCAACGCTCTGTCCTGAATCTGCGGGATGAGTATTTGTCTTTGAAACAGTGAAGCCCCAGCCGTTCATTTCGGCATCCTCGCCTATACCTTCAAGAGTGACATTTCTGCCCCACTTCATGACTGCAAGGTTGCCGTTGTCGCCCTTAGCGCCGCCGAGAGCTGGATCCTTGACATTGTAGGGAGTAAGATTCTTGGGAGCATTTACCTTGCCTATAAGTCTTATAACAAGGGGATGAGTCTTTGTTACCTCATCTATGAACTTATAGTTGTTGTTAAGAATGTTGCCTATACCTTCGCTTGTTCTTGTGTAAGCGGGGTCCTTTGAAGGAGTATATGACCATACCGTATCGCCGGGATAGCCGGGTATAGTCACGGTATCCTTATTTTCGTCGGTAACATATATAACGATGGCGTTGTCCTTTAATGTGCCGTCATCCTTATATGCGCCCACACCGTCATAAGCGCGCTCCGAGGTGCTTCTGTTCCAGTGAGCATAGCCCGAACGGTCATATGCATAAACCTCTATATTGTCTCTTGTATGCACAGAGTTGTCCGAGGCGGTTATTTTGATGTCATATCTGCCCGCCTTAAGACCGGGGATGTCCACACGGCCGTATCCGCTTGATGATGCGGGCCTTATAAGATATGCTGCGTCATCGCCCGAAAGCTTTGTATAAGCTGTGTCGGAATGGAGCTTATACTCTACAGTTGCGGAGTCGGGATCGCTGTCCTTCCATTCCGCATAAAGTGTTTCGTACCAACCGCCCGAAATTGACGGAGCGGCAGAAACTACCGATACATTTACGGCTGTTATGCATGATAATGTCATTATGAATGCAACCGCAAATGCCAGCATTTTTTTGAATGATCTCATAATTTTACTTCCTCCTTAAATAATTTTGATTAAATTACAGTAAATATAATTATAACATAAATTACAGCGATTTTAATAAAATTTATACGGTATTTACAAAATGTTCATAATTTTCGTTATTTTTTCAATGTCTATATTTTTAAACTAACCTATACGGCAATTTTTTTGTATAAAATTAATAAAAAAGAAACGGATGACTCCGTTTCCCTTTAAATCAATTCTTTAATTATTCGTTTCTGGCATCGCTTATGATATTTTCAAGCTCTGAAAGCATTTCGTCCTTCTTTGATTTGTTATGCTTGAAAAAATAATTCAGAAAGCCCTTAAAGGATATGGGCTTGTTGTTTTCTTTAAAAACCTCCGCAAACTGTATAGCCATATATTCATCGACGGTTACTGCCGGAGCGTAAAGTCTGCTGGGTGTTTTTACAACTCTTACATTCCCCATTACCTTGATATATCCCTTGTTGATAAGATTATTTATCATAGGATGAACGGAATTGCCTGCAACATTTTTAACGCTTGAATGTATCTCGGATATAAGCATGGGCTTTTCGCTTGTCCACAGTATCTTCATTATTTCATGTTCCTTCTTTGTCAGATGTTCATTCTTCTTTGACATACTTAATCCCTCTCTTCTCTTTATTTTTATATCATCACATAAAATTATACATAATATTCACAAAAAAGTCAATATATAAAAAAAATATATACTTTTTTACAAAAAAATTTGTCAAAAAAAGGGATAAATACTAGCTTATTTATAAGGGCATACAGCAGTTTACAAAAAATTAATTTTTTATACTCGTTCGATAAATTAGATACTTTTGATTAATATGTTAAACATTCTCAAATTGTCTATTTTACAGCTATATTACACTTGCATAAAGAATTTAACGGTTTATATGCTCCGTATTTTAATTATAGTCGTAAACAATTTTCGGAGACTTTTAAGTCCTAATGCTCAAAAAAAAGCGTGTCCGCAAAATTTTTTGCGGACACCTTATGTATTGTATATATTTATGTGCATCATTGAGCCTCATCCGAGGGAGCTGCGGATGTTACCGTCTCCGCCTCTGCGCTCACATCCTCGGGTATTGTGATGCCAAGCTCTGCCGCTGCGTCTTCATTTATTATTATCCCGGTGTTATCAGGATACTGCACGGGCATGGAGCTTATATCCGCGCCCTCTATTACCTGCGCGGCCATACTGCCGGCAAGCCTTCCAAGCTCATTGTAGTCTATGGTAACGGAAGCCAGACCTCCGCCCTCGACCATACCCTTTTCGCCGACTATTACGGGAATATTGGCAGGGTCAAGCACCTCGGTGACAACGGACATATTGGATGAAAAAAGATTGTCCGTGGGTATATACACGGCATCGCAGGCACCTACAACCGACTGAGCCGCAGCCTTTATGTCGTTTTCGGTCGAAGCTGTCTTAAGCTCTGCGGTGAGCCCCAAGGCCTCTGCCGAGTTCTTTGCCGTTTCGGCCTGTATGCGGGAATTGTCCTCACCCGAGCAGTAGAGTATGCTTATCTTGTGAGCATCGGGAAGGAGCTTTTTGAGAAGCTCTATCTGCTCATTTACGGGAGTAAGATCCGAAACGCCCGACACATTTGCGCCCGGGACTTCATCTGAAGCGACAAGCCCCGACTTTACGGGATCAGTCACTGCCGCGAATATGATGGGTATATCCTTTGTCTCCTCCGCCATGACCTGAGCCGCAGGCGTTGAAACGGCAAGCACTATGTCCTTGCCGTCATTTACGAATTTCTGCGAAATGACCTTAAGATTGTCAGGGTAGTTCTGAGCGTTCTGGAACTCTATTTCTATATTTTCGCCTTCCTTATAGCCGGCTTCGGCAAGAGCCGCAACAAAGCCTTCTCTGGAAGCATCGAAGGCAGGAAGGTCTGCAAGCTGTATTATACCTATGTCCACGGGAAGCTCCATAGCTCCCGGCGCAGTCTGCTCTGTCTGCTCCGTGCTCTGTGCCGAGCCGTCCTGCTTATCCGCACAGCCCGTGAGCACAAGTGTAAAGGCAAGCATGACCGCCGAAACAAATATACATGATCTTTTCATATAAAAATACCTCCTCTGTTATGTAAGGAAAAATTTTTCTCTATAATATTATATTTTAAATTATATCAGTTAAAATGTCAACAACAACAAAAAATACCGGCGTTGTTTTTGAAAAAAAGCATAGAAAAAAGCAGCTAACGAACAGCTGCTTTTTCCTAAAGAGAAGGTATTTTTATGGGGTTTACAGTTTAATTTACATATTTGAGGGATGTATAAACTGTAATGTGAAAATGTTTAGGGGTTTTCACAGTCATTATTATAGCATTGTAAATACCAAAAGTGTTCACAAACATAAAAATATTTTTCGGTTTTTTTTGTCTATTTTTTAAATCGGACAACAAATTTGCGAAAATATCAGAATATTTGAGGCAAAATTTATACAAAATGACGGCATAAATATTGACTTGCTTTAGGTTTCAAGGCCTTCAAGATACTTTATGAGATTTTTTTCGCCGTCTATTTCAACGCCTTCCTTAAACCTTTTTTTGTCCTCCTCGCCCAGTGCGGAAACGGGAGTGGAGGTCATTTCCTTCAGCATGCCCGAATCCCTGTAGTACACGGCAACATATCCCTTGTTTTCCTTCAATATATAGTGCTGGGGGCTGTTGCCCTCTATGCTCCTTGTGAACACCACCCTGTCGGCTCCGAATTCCGTCATGAGCCACTGACTGTAGGCCTGCGCAGTCTGCTCCCTGTCCCAGCCGTACATAAACTGCTGGGGAAGGCTCTGCTGTGTTTCCGAATAGCCGTCGGAATAGTTATATACAAACTCCAGAACGGTGTTCTCGCCTATGGTGATGTCGGGCTGAGCCTCTGCCATGACAACGCCCTTGCCGTAGGATGCGCCCGACTCGCCGTTGAAGGCGATGTAATAGCCCGTAAAGCTCCCTATTAAAGTAAAAAACAGTATGCCCGCCGTTATGCCCGCTATACGCATAAACCTTCTCATAATATCACCTCATAAGCATTATTTCCCGTTTGGGGGAAATATATACATAGAGGTGAAAAAAACCGCCTTTCGGCGGTTTTTCGTGAAGATGTATGTAAATATTGATTATACGATACCCTGTGCCATCATAGCGTCTGCAACCTTCTTGAAGCCTGCAATGTTAGCGCCTGCTACGAAGTTATCCTTCATGCCGTATGCTTCTGCCTGCTCTGTCATGTTCTTGCAGATATTTACCATGATGCCGTGAAGCTTAGCGTCAACCTCTTCAAATGTCCAGCTGAGTCTCTCGCTGTTCTGGCTCATCTCAAGAGCTGATGTTGCAACACCGCCTGCATTTGCTGCCTTAGCGGGAGCAAAGAGAACGCCTGCCTTTAAGAAGGCATCGATAGCGCCTAATGTTGAAGGCATATTTGCGCCCTCGCCGACTGCCTTACAGCCGTTAGCGATAAGAGTCTTTGCATCGTTTTCGTCAAGCTCGTTCTGAGTTGCGCAGGGAAGAGCGATGTCGCACTTGATATTCCATACGCCCTTGCCGTCATGATACTCTGCATTCTTGTGAGTTGCGCCGTATTCCGAAAGTCTGCCTCTCTTGACAAACTTGAGTTCCTTAACATACTCGATGTCTACGCCGTCCTTGTCGTATACATAGCCCGTTGAATCGGAGAATGATACTACCTTAGCGCCTAACTGAGTTGCCTTCTCTGCTGCGTAAACGGCAACATTGCCTGCACCGGAGATAACAACAGTCTTGCCCTTGAAGCTGTCGTTCTTGTCGTTGAGCATCTGCTCTACAAGATAAACAAGGCCGTAGCCCGTTGCCTCTGTTCTTACAAGAGAACCGCCGAATGTAAGGCCCTTTCCTGTGAGGACACCCTCGTAAAGGCCTGTGAGTCTCTTGTACTGACCATACATATAGCCTACTTCTCTTCCGCCTACGCCGATGTCGCCTGCGGGTACGTCTGTGTCAGCGCCGATGTGTCTGTAAAGCTCTGTCATGAAGCTCTGGCAGAAACGCATAACTTCGTTATCGGACTTGCCCTTGGGGTCAAAGTCGGAACCGCCCTTACCGCCGCCGATAGGAAGACCTGTAAGAGAATTTTTAAATATCTGCTCGAAGCCTAAGAACTTGATTATACCTAAGTTTACCGATGGGTGGAATCTGAGACCGCCCTTGTAAGGTCCTATAGCTGAATTAAACTGTACTCTGAAGCCTCTGTTTACCTGTACATTGCCCTTGTCGTCGATCCAAGGAACTCTGAACATTATCTGTCTTTCAGGCTCTACAAGTCTTTCAAGGAGAGCTGACTCCTCATACTTCTTGTCTGCCTCGATAACAGGCTTAAGAGTTGTAAGTACCTCTGTTGCTGCCTGATGGAATTCAGGCTGTGCAGGATTCTTTGCGATAAGTTCTTCAAGAACTTTTTCTACATATCCCATTGTTGTTTTCCTCCGTTCTGTGCTTTTATTATAGTTTGCGGGAAAATTTTCGGCTCATATCCCTTTATGGAAGATAATAAATCAAAAATTACATAGAGCGCACTTTATACCTTTAACGCCCTAAAAAAATCCCTAAAAAATATTATATAAGGAATATATTGATTTGTCAATAAAATTGCTTTGTGCAAATATAACGAAAAAAATTAAGTTTTTTATGCAAAAAGTTTAAAAAAATTATATAAAACACAATAAAATGTTATTTTTTGAATGTTTTTGCACTCATATAGGCACAAAAAAATGGGCGGAAAACGCCCGTCCTCAGACTGTCGAAAAAGTAAATTTATGTCAAATATAAACCCTTCCGTCAATCCTTTCGGATTGACACCTTCCCTTAGCCCTAACGGGCTAATCAGCACTTTCGGCGTTGCCGAAAGCCGACCTGCGGTCGTCCGCATAAATCTTTGCAGTGCAATGCAGGGAAGCTGTTATTGAATCGGAAAGATTAATCCGACGATGCCGTAAGGCATCGCTTTCCCGAAGGGAAAATTCTGATACCTGTAAAGGCGGCTGAAGGGTCAAAAAAATATTTTATCGACACGCAGCGGGCGAACAACGCCGCCCCTGCTAATGTCCGCATATATCGCTACTCTCCGGAGATAGCCACTATGTACCATATGTCATCAGTTTTTTCAAGTTTAAACACTCCTTTGACAGTTCCATCCGAAGTTTGACCATCGCTTTTTAATGCTTCTACTTCTGCATGAACTTCTGCGCTTCCATCGTCAAGATAGACCGTTTCCGCACTTACCAGATTTAATTCTGTCAAATCATACGAATAATTACCCAACATTTCTTTCAGCATAGGCAAAACATTCAATATGTCCTCAATATCAACATCAACCGCTTTGCTCAATAATGACAATGCAGCTTTTGCCCCTTTTGAAATATTGGGGTTAATGCATTCCAAAACGGCTTCCGCATCACAATCACTGCACCCGCCGATAAATTTTTCAACTGTTTCCTCAGGATAGCTTTCAGAAACAGGTTTATCTGTTTTTGAAAGACTACAGCCCGAATTAATTATAGCAATTGTTATGATCATAACAATTAAAATAAATCTGAACTTCATTATTTTTCCTCCTTATCGCTATGTTTTGTGCCGTCAATTATTCCCAGTTGTTTTTTTAATTGTAAACTCTTGGTTTTACTGACTTCGGAATTTGATATTGCCCATAAAAAACATACTATCCAACCTATAAATGTAAAACCTACAAGTAAATTTATAAAAAAAATTGCACCTGCTTCGGCAGAGTTTTTTTTCAAAGAAATAATAAATGGCAAAAAATATAAAAGAATACCAATAATACCGATGAAAACAAAAATTAATGTTTCCATATATGTTACCTCCAAAAAATTAAAAGCTTTGTCTGTTTACAACCTTTGACAGCGCTTTATTTATGTTGTCAACGATCATATCTCCCGTAATATATATTTTATTTTTGTCGGACTTATTTTTTGAAATCATTTTATTATTAATATTTAAAATATATTCTATATCATCCACACCATTTTTAAACAAATCACAAAGTTTTATGTAGCAATCTTTATAGCCTTCATACAGCATACCGTTTATATCAGCTTGTTTTATAAATAAGGATTTTTTTATGAAAGAGGAATAGTTGGGATTGATCCTTATTATTTTGCTGTCAAATTCGGTATTTTCAAACACATAATCGAGTTTGTCAAAATAGATGCAGATGATATAGTCAAGTTTTTTATTTTTTATGGGTCCAATGGGAATGTTATCAACAACAGCTCCGTCAATATATTTTTTGTCATTAATTATAATACCGTTTTTAAATGGAGGTAGAGATATGCTAGCTTTTAAATATTTTGATAAAATGCTTTGGTCTATTTTACTCAAACAAATATATTCAAGCCTCATTTCGGAAATATTAAATAAAGGAACAATAACATCCGTGTTAGTTTCTATTTTGCATCCACACATATTATTTATAAGTCCATCAATATATTTACCCTTAAGTACACTGACAATACTTAAATCATGAATACTGTCCAAAGCCATCCAATCATCAACGGCAATATCAATATTATCGGTTGCATAAGCAAAACCATTCAAGGCACCTATCGAAGCACCGCTTATATATTTTATATGGGATATATCAATTATTTCTGAAATGTATTTTAAAGCTCCTATCTGATAAGCGCCTTTTAAAATACCTCCCGACAAAACAATACCTATATCTGCCATATTATAACCCTTTCAGCAAAAAACCACACAGCATTAAAATATAATATAATTACATTGTCTAATATTTTTTTAAACTTCTTTCAACGCCCAAACCAAAGAAACGACCCAACCAATAAGGCTCCAGCCTAAAAAAAGATTAAGTGCCAAAATTGAGACTTTGTTATCTCTTTCTTTTTTAAAAGCAATAATTGTCGGTAGAAAATAAATAACAAAACATACAACAGCAATTACCAAAAAAATCAATAATCCTATAATTCCTTCACCGTTCATAAAATCACTCCTATAATTTTTATCTTAATATTAAACAATGTATTATATTATATTGTGTTTTATATATTACCATATTCTACATTATTTGTCAATACTTTTGTTCTTATATATTTAAGAACTTTTGTACTTTGTGATGTTTTATATTTAAATGTATACTTATATTGTGGAAAGGGGGAAAAATATGTCTGCTAATATCTTATTTGGAAACCGTCTAAAAAAAATACGCTCAAAAATGGGACTGTCACAGGAAGAACTTGCATATCTGTGCAATATGCAGGCATCTCATATTGGACAATTGGAAAGATGTCAGAAAAGCCCTACATTGGAAACATTGGAAAAAATTGCTGCCGGTTTAAACACAACCGTATCGGATTTGACAAATTATTCAAGCAATATACCAATATCCGATGATGTTGTATTAAATAAAATCAACTCCTGTCTGAACAGACTGAACGATAAACAAAAAATACAAGTATTAAATATAATAAAAACCTTTTTAGACGAATAAAAGACTGTGTATTAACCAAAATGGTTAATTCACAGTCTTTTTGAAATAAAGTATTACAAAATTTATTCACTTGATTTTCCGTGATAGCGGGATATATTAAGAAGCAGTCCCATGCCCGCAAGCATCATCACAAGGGATGTACCTCCGTAGCTTATAAATGGGAGGGGTATACCGGTATTTGGAATTGTATTTGTAACAACGGCAATATTTATTATTACCTGAATGGCTATCATAGACGTTATGCCCGAAGAAAGAAGCATGGCAAAGGGTTCGTTTGAATTGCGTATAGCTATGTATATACCGCGCCATATCAGCAGTATGAAAAGCGTTGCCACTATAGCCGCGCCGAACCAACCGAGTTCTTCACAGATGATGGCAAATATAATATCGTTCTGTGCCTCGGGCATATAGCCCATCTTCTGCCTTGAACCGCCCAAGCCCAGACCGAACATACCTCCGCTTGCCACGGAATAAAGCGACTGCAATACCTGATAGCCCTTTTCATTGGCTACCTGCTCAGGATGGAGCCATGCCTCAACTCTGTCCGTTCGCCACGAGAGGAATATCATGCCTAAAACGCCTGCGGCGCCTGCAAGACCTATTGAAACGGAATAGCGCAGTCTTGGGGAGTATATGAAAAGAAATACTACCGTTATACCGCCCAATACTATGGCTGTACTCAGGTTTTCAATCGCTATTATGCCTATGGGCAGAAGTGCTATGAGCATATATTTTATAACGCCCCGCAAATCATCCAGCATATGCGGGTTATCGTCAAGTATTGCCGAAAGAGTTATTATAAGCGCAAACTTGGCTATCTCCGAGGGCTGGAACTCTATACCGAAGTTGAGCCAGCGCCTTGCGCCGTTGTGTATAACTCCGAGGGGCGTGAATACCAGAAGAAGAAGTATGATAGAGCCGAAATACATGGGCTTTACAAAGGGCTTAAGAAGCTCATAGTCCATTTTTGACACAAAATACATGACAATAAAGCCTATCATGGCGTATATGGCGTCCTTTTTGAGGAAGGAATACATATCTCCGTCCTCGCCTCTGCCTGCCGTGTAATAGCTGGAGCTGAACACCATTATAACGCCTATTATAACAAGCAAAAGAACGCACATGAGCACAAGATAATCTATCTGTCCTCTGTACTTTATTTTTTTATTGGTTTTCTTGGGCTTTCTGCCATAGCTTATGGGCTGCAGCCGCCTTGGCACTCTGCTGCCCGATGCTCCCCTTATGGGAGGCAGAGAATTTCTGTTGTCGTAAGCGCTCATATAAATCACCTTGTTTTTACTTTAATTTGTTTACATAGTCCTTGAATATTTCACCGCGCTGTTCGTAGCTTTTGAACATATCCCAGCTGGCGCTTGCGGGAGAGAGCAGCACGCAGTCGCCCGGCTCGGCATTCTGCCAGCAAAGCTCTATAGCCTCCTCGAAGGTATCAGCTATTTTATAATTTGTAAAGCCAATGCTGTCAAGCTCATCAGCTATCATCTGCCTTACCTGACCTATGACGGCGGCAAATTTCACTCTGCCCTTGAATGTCTTTATCCAGTCTGTATAGCTGACCTGCTTATCATAACCGCCCGCAATGATGCATATTGGGCGTTTCATGGCTTCAACCGCCTTTATTGAAGCGTCAGGGTTAGTACCCTTTGAGTCGTTGTAGAACTCTATATCATTTATGGAAGCCACAAATTCTATCCTGTGTTCAACGCCTCTGAAGTCCTTTATTACCCTTCTTATGGTATCGAGGGGAACTCCCATGGCAACGGAG
>CANROO010000031.1 GCA_947632235.1 uncultured Clostridia bacterium | reverse complement strand
CCGATACGCTTATAGAATTCTTCGTATCAACGCGAGGCGCCGTAGTACTTGTGCTCTACGCTCTGGCTCTGCTCTTTGCTATACATCTTGGAGTCAAGTATGCAAGCGCGGGCAATGAGTCCAAGAAGCACGAGGCTAAGGAGCATATCAAGTGGTTCATTATAGGTATAATAATAGCTCACATATTCATTGTGCTTATATATGTGGGAGGCAGGAGCCTGACCTCGTGGTCGGAGAGCGACAAGACAGACTTGATAAACTCCGGTACCGAACCGACTACCATTGAACACCATTCAATAGTTGTAGGTTCTAACAAAAAATCCGGCAGCTCGGGCACCACGGGCACCACAGGCACCGCAGGCGGCGCCGATACCAAAGGCACAGGCGGTTAAATACTCTGAAACGGGGGTTTATAATGAAAGACAAAAACAAAAAAACAAATGAGGCAAATGTTGATGTAAAGGATATTCCCAAGGATTCTCCCTTGAAGGAAGCGCCCGACGATGCGTCCGATAACGCATCGTCGGATGCGGTCGATGAAAAGGGCGAGCACTACGAGGTCAGCTCCGAATTTCTCAAAAATGAGGATCACATCGAGTTTATAGGCGGACTTCTGGGAGTGGTATTCGAGAGCGAGGAGGAAGCTCTCGATGCCCTCGGCAGAATTTCAATAAACGGCAGAAGGCTCACCAATATTGACGATCTGGAGGAGGCTGTCCGCCTCATAAGGCAGGCTATAGCGCAGGGAGGCCCCGAGTGTATAGAGGTCGAAATAGACGGCACATTCAGGTCATTGAGATTTCCCGATGACGATTATGAAGCCGTAAGGTCTTACACCGAGACCACGCCTAAGCCCAAGAAGGACAAAAAAATCGACAAGTCGCTTCTGGAAACGCTTTTCGGCAAGGAAAAGCCCAAGGAGGAAGAGGTCGCTGCCGAGCCCGAGGCAAAGGCGGAGGAAGAAAAGGGCGATGACAAGAAGGAGAAAAAGGAGCGCGAAAGAGAAGTTGTGCTCGAATATCCCGAGAACGACAGGACGGAGGATGTTTATACATTCACCAGACCCGAGGAGTTCAACCTCAAGTTTGACACCTATTCCGATGACTTCCTCAATAACAATGTCAGCGGTATAGTAGTTTTGAGCAGGCTTTCGGGTATGCCCCTCAAGGAAAAGGGCGAAAGCAGGGAAAATCTGGAAAGAGCTGCGGACAGACTTTATGTCAACGGTATGCCTGCCATTATGTTCTACGGTCTGGGCAAGAAGGAAAAGCTCACCGAGGAGGACTATAACACCCTCGGTACGAGCATTGCAAACACCCTTAAGGCGACATACATGGACAACCAAAAGGGAAGCTATGTCATGTTCAGAGGCGAGAGAGAGGACACCTTCACAGCCTTTACAATGAGCTCCGATTCTGCTCTCAGCACCGCGCCTCAGAAGGTGGAGCTTCTTACGGGCGCAAAGAGATTCATTGCCTCAAAGGAAAAGATAGCCAAGAACGAGGCGGAATATATGGACTACATAAATAATAAGCTCCCCAGCTATGAGGAGCACTTGAGACTTGAAGCCATATCAAGAGAGGCCGCAAACTCTGCTGCTACCGTTATACCTCTTGACAAGATACGCAAAACCAGCATAGAGGAGCTCAACAGGGCAAAGGGCATAGTTACACAGCCCTACACGCCCACCGCTCCCGTTAAGCATCTTGAAAAGAGCGAGGATCAGATGACAAACGAGCCTCAGCTCATGGGCCTTGGCAGTAAGTCAAAGTCAAAGCGCAACAACCGCCCCGACGGGGATAATAAGTAAAGGAAAAAAGCGGACGCCACGCGTCCGCTTTTTAAGTGTCGGTAAACACCTTATTGTATGAAATTTTGCGGGCGAGCAATGCTCGCCCCTACAAGTGATTAGCTCACATAGTGGTTTGTAGGGGCGTGCATTGCACGCCCGTTTATAACATTTTTTATTATTTGGGGAGCAGTCCCCGCTTAGCTCATACCTAACGGTAACGGGGACTGTCCCTGAACAGGGACTGTCCCCAACCTAACAATAATATTCCTTCCCCTACTTATTCATACTGCTTTCCGCTTCCTGCTGTGCCTCGGGTCCTCTCGTCTGGAACTGCGTCATCTGCTGACTGTTTGCATTCTCATTGCTGTTGGCATTTCCGCCGTTACGCATATTTGTTGCCTGATTAAGATTGAGCACTCTCACATTCTGCGCATTATTGGAGCGTTGTTACGCGCCTGCTGTGCCGCCGCTCTTTGCTCTTCGGCTAAACCTCTGTTTATCATCCTTGTGTAGTCTGTGGCGTCCTTTGTTTTTTTGTTCAGCCTTTCCTTCAGTACAACATATTCCTCATATCTCTTGACAGCCGCCTCATTCTCGGCAACCTCCTCGCTTGAGTGACGCCGTCTTTCCCAGAAGCCCCATTTTTCTGCTTTTTCGGGCATAGTCAAGCTTACGGCAGGCACCTTTACAGCCAATAATTTGTTTTCCTCGGTGTTCTTTATCATAACAAAGGTATTGCCCGTGCCCTTTATAAAGGTATCCTCCAGCGTATCCTTTATTTCCTTGCTCGCATTCATATAGTCCGCAAAGGTGGAATTTTCGTCAAGTCCGTATGCCAGCTTTGCGCTTACGCCGTTTATATACAGCAGGTCAAACGCCTTGCTTATCGCCTTTCTGTTAAGCTCCGTGTCATTTTCTGTCAATGGCACGGTCGTAAGATTTGAAACCACGCTTACAGGCGAATTATTGCCCAAGTCGTTGTATTTTATAGAAATCGATGTATCCGATATAGGCTGATTCATAAAATCGTTGAGCTTGGTCTCAAATACCAGATCGCTGTTTAAATTGACGGCATTGCCCACATTTTCCTTCAATGCCTGCATTCTTTCATCCATTTTATTGAGTGAGGAGAATTTATCGCTTACCTTTGAAAAATCGCCCTTCAAAACATCGCTCATTATGCCCGTGCGAAGCTCGTTTTCGGTGAGCCATTGTCTTTCGTGCAGCTGGTTATCCACTTCGAAGAAGCAATTATAGCTGAGCGCGCCTATCTCCGCATTTCCTATTTCTCTCAGAAGGTCGTTGCCGAGCGCGTCTATTGCTCCCTGCGCCTTTATGGCGTTCAAAGTCCTTGAATTGACATTGGGCAGACCGCTTAAATATCGGCTTTCCTCCTCTGTGCCGTCAGACTTCAGGTCATAGACATATTTCATTCTTTCCTCTACAATGTTTCGCATAAGTCTGGGCGTTGTTTTGCTGATGAGATCGTGTATTCTCGGATTGTTCGCCTGCGCAAAGTCCATTCCCATCTGAGTTATAAACTGTACCTTAAAGCCGTCTCGCTTTATGCTTTCGGGATCGCTGAAGTCCACATAAGGAAGCTGTATGTGAGAATATGCTTCTGCCATTTTCATAAGAGCAGGCATTGCCTGTTCCTCAAATTTTCTCGATGCCTCCGGAGAATTTATGTCGACATTTTTGTTGTCTGC
Source organism: uncultured Clostridia bacterium (assembly GCA_947632235.1). GTDB lineage: Bacteria > Bacillota > Clostridia > Lachnospirales > CAG-274 > Gallispira. Next base: position 17,100 of record CANROO010000031.1, on the reverse strand, counting down.
CTGAGGGAGTGAAAATATATCGTAGTATTCCTTTCCTATATCTGCTCTTACACGCTTCATTTCCGCGCTTTGGTCTATTACCTGCTCAAAGGTGTAGCCCTTGCTCATCATATAAAGAGCTATAAGCGAGGCGTCCGAGCCGGGTCTTCCGCCGGGCGCCTGAACAGTGCCCTGAAGGACCGTGTTCATTGCATAGGAATTGACTATATCCTGGTACTCCTTTATGTTATTCGTACCGGTGCGGTCCTTTACTATGTTAGCATAGAAGTCGGCATATATCATATCCGCCGTTGCGCCTATGCTCTTTGGATTATGGCTTCCCGAGCGCACCTGCTTTACGGCATTGTATATCTCATTTCTGAAATTCTTTACATAGCTTACCGACTTGTCTGCCTTGCTTCTTGCCAGGCTGTTTCTTTCAAAATCGTTGTCGTGCGCAAAATTGAGCGAGGCCTTAAGAGCTTCCTCCGTAACTATGGCTACGGGAGCAGGCTCCAAGGAATTTTCCTTCATAACGGTTATAAAGTCGCCGTTTTCAGAGCTGAGAGCTTCTCTTATTCTGGCGCATACATTTTGTGTATTGAAGGGCACATCTTCGCCGAGACATGCGCGTATATTTCTTCCGTTTATGTATATCTTGCCCAAAAGCTGCGACCTGAGAGCAGGGTCGAGAGCGTCAAAGTCAAAATCGGGTCTGTAGCCCTGCTCGCCGAGCTCCTTGGGATTTATTCTTTCGCCGAGGAGCTGTTCTATAAGCTCGCCGTTGCTTAAGGGTCTTCCGTTCGGCATATGATCTATCACTCTGACATTGCGCGAATTTCTTATGTTATATACCTCCTCCTGCTTTCTGAGGAAGGTATTTGCAGCATCGGGATCCTTGAAAACATCGCTGTTTTGCGGTATGACCTTTTTTGTACCTCTCTTATGCGCAGCGCTGTCCGTATATGTAACTTCAACGGTGTCTATGCTGTTTATTTTTGCAGCCCTGTCCACTCTTTCGCACACATTGCGCATAAGCGCGTCCACAACATTTTTCTTAAAATCTGCGTCTCTTTCCGCCAGCACATCGGCGACCTTACTGCCGGCAGGGACACCTATATTGTACTCTGCCGCAATTCTGTCCATGGTATCTTCGGCATTCTGAAATACAGCCTTGCCGTTTATCCTTATGTTGTTCAAAAGAGCAACAGCATCTGATATTTCCATATCCTCCGGCACAGCCCGACCCGTGAGCTGGCTTATATAGTGTCTGGGAGGGAGCTCGGAGGCATCGGCTATTTTTAAGTATGAGTCCTTGTTTTTCTCCATAAACTCACGGGCGTGCTTTACCTCGGCTCTTGACTCCAGATATGCGTTGTATTTTTCTTTATTATATTTTTTCTCTTTTTCATGAAATTCATCGTTGGGGAGTATAAGAGTTCTTTCGACCCTGTCATTTCCCGAAAAGCCTTCAAAGGCTCTGTTTCTTCTGTCGGCTACCCTTGAGGCGGTAACCGCCATATCCATGACCTGATCTATATTGTTTTCATTTGCCTTCGGAAGAACGGGCACAAGCTTTCCGTCTCTCACTACAAGCAGACGGCCCGAGTGCAGACCTTCCTTCATTATCTGTATGGCTCTGTTGTATACAGGGCTCAGATCGGCTTCATCATCGTTTTCAAACTGCGAAACTATTTCCTGATGCATAAGGTAAAGCTCGCTGTTCATATCCTCGCCGTTTACATATATGCTCTCCGATGCCAGCAAAGCCATAAGACCATCTGCGGTATATTCGTCATCGTCATAAGTGCTCTCGTAAGCGTTCCTTAAAAGCTCATCGAGCAGTTCGTCCTCGTTCTTGTCCCCTTCCGTATCCAGCGTTATTTTTCCTTCCTTTTGGTTGAAGCTGTCTATAAGTCTTGCTCTTGATTCGCTTGAATTTGCTGCCTTGCTTGCGTTTATGAGCCTGTCGTGATATATGGCCTCTGTGTTTGTCTTATCGGAAAATATCATTTCCTTTTCCGAGCCGTTGTTCACTTCTATGCCGTATTCGTCAAGACCCAGCTTTGCCTCCCTTGCGCAGTATTCCAAAAACTGATCGGATGTTCCGAGCTCATATTCATCCATAATGTCGGCAAGACTGCGTCCGTTTATGCTTATCATGCCCAGAAGGGGATGCAATGAGCTTTTAAATACTGCCGGATCTGCCGAGTAGGCGGGTCTTATGCCCGTGCCGGTAAGACCCGTCAGAAAGTCCATATTTTTTTGCCTGTCGCTGAAATCTACATCATTGTCCGTAATAGGCTCTCTCACATTTTCATATACATTGTTGAGAGCCTCCGTTTCCCTTGTTATCATTTCTATCTTTGCATCGTATGTTCTCTGAGCCTCCTCGGCGGATATGCCGTTTGGCTCCGCATATACAGCAAAGGGCGGATATACGGGACGGAAGTTCATCTTTATAGGGTTTGTTGCATCGGGACTTTTAACCGTCACAACATTGGGACTTTCTGCGCTGAGCGAATATTTTATTACATCTGCAGCCCTTGAACGTATGGCATGCATAAAGTTTCTGTATTCAAGACCCTCTTCATATACGCGCTGAAAGTCTTCATCTTCCGTTAGCGTATCGATCTCGCGTTCTGTTTCCGCTCTTTCCTCGAGCATGGCTTCATATCTTTCCATGAAATCGCTGTCATAGTCAGACAAATGCTCGTAGAGACTCCTGCCGTTTATATATATGTTTTGAAGAGCATCGTCTGTTGAAAGCTCGCTTTCATCAACGCCCAGCACCTCGCTCAGAAGTCTTTCGTTCCTGTTGTAGTGCATGAAGAAATAGCCCACGGTGTTGGGATCCTTTACGGGTATATCCCTCCTGTTTTCGTCGGGGATATAGTCATTTATGAAAATGTCGTTATAGCTCTCATAGCTGTTGGGGTCCTGAGCGCTGACTATAAGCGATGTTGCAAGAGCCCCCTTTGCCTCCGTGGTCATATCCCTCACGGACGTATTCCTGAGCTGATCTATATTGTATTCATGGCTGAGCTGTTCAAAATTATGTAACCTCTGAAGTGACTTTCTGAGATTTACCGTTGTATCTCCCAGATCGGCAGATATCACCCTTTGGGTCTCCGGGTCTCTTGTTTCCACTCTGTTTTTGGGCATGGACTGATAGCTGTCGAAGTAAGCTGATGCCTCGCTGAGGGGTAAATTATGCTCGAATGCCGATGTCGCAAAAATATCGCATAGACTTGACGCAACAGTCCTGTATGAGGAATGTACTCCGCCGTAAAGATTTTCATCGTGGAGCTTCCTTGCATCGGCAGTGCCCGAATATTGAGCATAGTTATTCCTATATGCGCCGTTATAGTATTCATCGGTTATATTTATTGCCATGTCCGATTGAAGGTTGGCAAGGTCCATATAGCTATGAAAGCTTTCTGCCGTTATTTCGCTGTTTGTTTCGGGTATAACGGGCTTCATCCTGCCTATCATGTCCTGCATGTTTGAAAGATACCACAGTCTTCTGTCTCTCAGGCTCTCATCCGTGTCATCGGGCTGTCTGGCAAATGTATCGTTAAATTCCTGCATAAGCTGTGTTCTGCGTTCGATAACCTCGGGATCCTCCGAAAGTATTTCTTCTGCAGACAAACCGCGGTACATATACCACGCCCTCATTACGCCCAGTATCCTGAATCTGTCCGCGCCCATTTTGAAGCCGTATGCTTCATGATCTATATTGTTGCCGTCCATGTAGAGATATTTTGTCATTATCTCGATCTCTCTCTGCTTTTTCAGCTGATTCTGCTCATTATAGCTTTTTGCGATGTCGTGTATTTTACCTCTGTCGCTTTCTCTCACATTTATAAATGCCATATCATTTTTCCTCCTTACGGGCAAGCGTTTTTTCGAATCAATTATGATATTATTATATAGTTTTTTTGCATATTTTACAATATGTTTAGCGCAAAAAGCATTTTTGACGGCATAAACTGCACACAGCATAAAAAAAAGAAGGCGCAGTGTATGCCTTCTTTAGATCGCAGAGAATTTTAAAATACTAAAAAATGTTTGTAGGGGCGGGCATTGTCTCGCCCGCAGAAATTGTAAACAACAGATGCTTATCAACACAGAGAAGCATCTGTTGTTTACAAAACCTATTCCTTCATATGCAGTATAAATACTCCCGAAAACAGGAAGAACACAAACAGCAGGCACAGATTTACGCTCATATTTCCCGAATACAGTATAGTGCTGTATATGACGGGTGCCGCGGCATTTCCCACACCGCCTATGAGCGCAGTACCCGTGAGCATAAGCGAGCTGTCCATACCGCGCGCCTTTTTTATGTTCATGAATGCGCTTGTCACGGACGGAGCGCCGTAGCCGTCAAAAATTCCCGTCAGGAAGGATGCCGTCATTATTGTTACCGCATTTATATCGGGTATTATCACAAGCACCGAAAGCGCCATAATAAGCATTGCCGCAAACGCTGCCGTCTTTCTATATAGTTTCCGGCTATGCCGTATATAAGGAAGCCGTATGTGCTCACCATGGGCGACAAGCCCTTCAAATCGAGAGCCACGGGCATAAAGGCTATTATAAACATAAGCGATACAGCCACAACGCCTACGGTAAAAAACATATTAAGTATAAGCCCGGGAGAGCTCGCAAGCTGTTTAAGAAAGCCCGAATAGGAATACTTTGTTTCTGTGCCCTCATATCTGCGGTGAGTTTCGTTTATATAAGCATAGGGCAGGAATATTATGACCGCCGTTATTATAACGAGCATTATGACCGCCGCCGCTATATATACAAAGCTGTAGCCGGTGTTTACCGCTATTATGCTTCCCAGAGAACCGCCCACCGTTATTCCCGTGAGCGTGCCTATGTTGAACTCTCCGTAATTTATGCTTATATCGCCTGCATCCCTTGAGCATATGGATATGAGATAATTCATGAGATATTTAAGAAGTCCCTGTGTTACGCCCAGGAATACGGAGCACATTATTATTGTATATATATTGCTGTACGCAAAGCATACTGCGGACGGCAAAACGGTGCAAAGCCCTATGATAAGTGTATATTTTTTTATGCCCGTTCTTTTGAATATCAAGGGGCTTACAGAAAGCATAATAAGGAGCGCTATAGCCTCAAGCGTTATGGGGAGCGAGGCGGAAACGGAAACGGGAAGCCCCGGTATGCTTTCGCCTCTTGAGTTTATGATTATAGCGCCGTAGGGAAGGGCAGTGTACACTGCCAGATATACGAAGAAGGATATAAATCTTATGAATGTGGGTATGCTTTTTTCTGCCGATACGGCGCCGTCAGCTCCTGCGCGCATTATTTTCCTTATAGGCAGAAATTCTATTATCACCATAAAGCATATTATGAGCGCCGCAAGAAGCGTAAGGAATATCCACATATATGTCTTGTTTACATATTCCGAGCTTATGCTCATGCTTACATAAAGCGAACTGTCATCCTCCGAAAAAGCCTCTTGGCTGTAGGCTCCGTTGGGCTGATATGAAAGTTCAACGCTGTCTATAAGTCCGAAGTCCGTAAACCTCGAATTGAACAGATATCCCATGTTCAGTATGTCGCCGTACTCAAGACCTTTTTCGTTCAAGGCGCACACTTCCTCCGTCACATCCCCAAGAGCCAGATTCACTATATCGTTCATCGTGTCCTTGTAGCTTTTTATGAGGTGTAAGGTATCTATGTGCGAAAAATAAGCTTTATCATATATGAGGACTATGTGTCCCGTTCCGCTGCCCGTATCAAAAGGCTGAGAAAGGAATCTTTTGCCTCCGGCATCATAGAACACAGCATCGGTATTGCTGTGTGACTGCTCTGAAAATACGCCTGCAAGCCTTTCTGCTCCGTCCTCCGCCGTTATGTCAAAGCTTTGGGCAACGGGCAGATCACCGCTGTTTAATATCACGGCGTCTATATGCTCGTTGTCGTATATTGACGCAGACTTTGCCACATTGTCTATACCGTAATAGTTGTTTATATCAAGCCCTGCGTTTATGCCCATTTCCAGCTCTTTTGCCATAGTTCTTGTCTTATAGGCAAAATACTGCTCCTTTATTTCAAGACAGCTGTTTCTTGCCGAGGCGGTGACCACGGCGTATGTGAATAATATACATATCAATATTATAATTATGTCCGTTATATATCTTAGCCTTGTTTTCATTTCTTATAATATATCCTGTCCGCGTATTCTATAATGCTGTCATTCAGCCTTATACCCAGTCTGTCTGCCGCACTCTTGTTTACGGAGATGTGAAAGGGCGATGTATTTTTCTGGTTCATTTCCCCGGGAGACCTTCCGTTAAGCACTCCCGCCATTGTGTTCACAAGAAATGCCGCATGATCCTTGGGGTCGAAGGTCACCGACATAAGCGGTGAACCGAGCTGAGTAAATTCGTCTCCCGACTGCCCGAATACGGGTATATTCCTGTCATAGAGCATATCGCATATTTCCTCGGCTTTTTCCTCATCGCCTATCATGCCCGAATTTATCATAAACGAATCTATGTTGTTTCCATCTACGAGCTTGAGTATATTTTTCTTATACTCTTCGTAATATTCCTCGGAATTGCCTGCCGAGATCGAGTCGTCATCCATCTTCAATGCGCTTATTTCTGCGCCTGCATTTTCTGCTGCCCTGCGGTATTCCTTAAGTCCTGCCGTTGCCTCGTCATAGTAGACCATGCCCATGTTTTTGAAGTCAAATACGCTTTTTGTGAGCGTTATCTGGTTTTCATAGCCCGATGTGGGTATCTGCGCCCATATGTTATCTATGCCCGAGCGCTCATTGTCGCTTGTTATTCCTGCCGCCACGGGATCTGCGCTGAAGCTTACAAGCAGGGGTATCCTGCCCTGCGATATTTCCTTTCCGGCTATGCCTGCGCTTGTGCCCAGACATATTATAATGTCTATATCTCCGCCTTCCGCAAGGGCTTCAAATCGTTTCCTGTCCTCCTCGCCGGCATCCGACACGGCATAAAAATGCGCATCTTCGTCAAAGTCCAGATATTCTCCCGTGTCATTCTGCGAGAGATATTTTATTATATCTCCGGAATACACCCTGTCCACATCAAAGGGCAGGGCGCCGTCAAGCGTGAGCCAGCCCTTGTCGTTCATTTCGTTCACGGCATGGTAAAGCAGTGCTCCCGTAGGATAATATACAGCGGAGTCTATAACGCCCACCCTGAACCCTTCGCCGTCCGGGCGTGTGCAGGGCTTATATATGTCGTTTTCGGAGGATGAAATATACTGCTTTGCCTGCTCCAAGGCGAGCTTATCCATATGACTGCATCCGCACAGCATCACAAGTATTAAAATGCACAGTAAGGCTTTTTTCATATATACATCAGCTTTCTTTGGTATATTTGAGCACAAGCATGGTTATGTCGTCCCACAGTTCCTTGCCGTTGTAGTGAAGCTTAAGGTCGTTGTCAACGGCGTCCACAAGCATTTCTGCACTGTAATCGCCCGATGTCGTCTTTTCCACAAGCGCCAGAAATCTGTCATCGCCGTAGAATGTGCCGTCTGCGCCCATAGCCTCGGGCACGCCGTCGGAATATATAAATATGCTCTCGCCGTTTTTAAGCGTAACGCTCTCGTCCTTGTACTGCATATCCTCAAAGCTGCCCAGAGGAAGCCCAACGGTCATATCGAGAAAATGCGTGTTTTCGCCTGCTATAATGGGCTTGTTGTGTCCTGCGTTAGCATATGTGAGCACACCCGTCTTCTTGTTGAACACACCCAGAAAGGCGGTAACAAAAAGCATCTCGTCATTGTTTGCACAAAGTCTGTTGTTTACAAGCCTCAATGTTTCGGCAGGCCCCAGATTCATTTCGCCGTATATCTGAATATTTATCTTTGTTCTTACCGATATGAGCGAAGCAGGGAATCCCTTTCCGGCAACATCGCCCACAAATACAAGCACATTGTCATCATCTATATCAAATGACGCATACACATCGCCTCCCACAAACTTTGCGGGACGCATGAGCGCATATACCTGACATTCCTCATCCTTGGGGAAGTCGGAGCTCATGAGAGAAAACTGTATTTTTGAGGCAGTTTCAAGCTCTGCGTTCACCCTTTCCTTTTCCGCAGTTATCTCCTGTATCTCGGTCATGTATTTCTTTGTGTTCTCCGACATCTCGCTGAAGGTGTCCGCAAGCAGTCCCACCTCGTCATCCGTGTGTATGTCGCTCACATCCACATCCATATTACCCTTGCCGAAGTCTTCAACCTTTTTGCTCAGAGAGAGCAGGGGCTCAACTATAGACCTTCCCATCCTGCCGGATCTTATTATAAAGAAGGGCAGAAGAAGCAGAGCTATAGCAATGTATATAACAGTCATAAAAAGAAGCAGTGTGCTTGTGTGCCTTCTTATGGTGTTGTTGTTTTCGGCAACATTCTTGTTGTAGTTTGTCATTGTGTCATACAGCGCGTTGAGCTCAAATTCAAAGCATATCACAAAGTCCTTGCCGGGTATGTCGTATGACATCCAGCATGTTTTATTGTACATGTGCATAACGCCTGTTTCAAGCATATTGATGTCTGCCGATGCCTTGTCAAAATTTTCGGAGCCTATTATTTTTTTGCCGTCGGAGTTGAGAAGGGCAATTTCCTTTATGGTCTTGAAGTCGCTTTTGAGAAGCGAATTGTAGAGATTTGTTATCTCCATGCTTATTACCGTTATGCCCATAAAGTTATTGTCCACCATAATGGGCGTAACATAGTCTATCTTCTGCTTTCCCGTGACCGAGCCCGTTATAACGCCCGTCCAAAGGGGCGCCCTTGTGTTTTTGCAGTCTATGTACCACTGTTCCTTTCTCTGGTCCTCATATGTGTCGCCGTAGTTCTGCGTTGTGCCGTCTATTACAAGTCCGTTTTCCGTCACTATGAATATATCCAGATTGTCCAGATCATTTTCGTCATATTCCGCATATGTATTTATATACTCTCTCACATCCGAAATATTGTTTATCTCGGCAATAGCCTCGGGAGTTTTTCCTCCGCCGAAGCCCACGCCGTAAGAGGTATCCACGGGCTCCGAATAGTAATCGGTGTAGAGCATCTGCACAAAGTTAGCCGTGCTCCTTCCCAGGCTTTCGCAGGTGCTGAAGTTTTGCTCTATAATGCTAAGGCAGGACTGTCCCACATCGTCAGCATAGCCCGACATGGCGTTGAATAACGACTGCGATGTTTCCTTTTCGAATGCCGAATTTATTTTTTCATTGTCGGAGAGTATTATTCTGTTCTGCGCTACCATAAGCACTATAGATATTATAGTGAACAAAAGTATTGCCGACATAAGAGAAAGAACTATAACTTCTTTTATTTTGCTTCCTATAGATTTCATATGCTCACCTGCTGAAAATAATATTGCCGTTCATATCCGTTATTTTTTTAAGCGCCATAGTTATTTTATAGCCGTTATGGCAGTATGTTATTTTTTCCTTGTCAAAGCTCAGGCTCTCCAGATCAGAGCCCTCCTCTGAAAGTATTTTGTCGGCGTAAAGCCTTTTGTTTTCATAAACAAAAAAAGCGCCGTTATTCATATATCTTGCCCTTATTTTCCTGTCGATGTCGTCTATATCATCCGAGGGCAGTATTTCATAGTCGGAGTAAAGCATAGTCCTGCGGTATATACCGTCCGTTACGCTATATTTTGCTTTTTTCTCCCCCGTAAGATATTTATAGAGCCCGTCAAGAAGCTCGGGGATATGGTCCTCTGTCATATTGAGCACCTCAAGGGAATTTTCTTTGCCGTCAAGCTTTATCGTTACATCCTCTATCACATCGCCCAGGTCTATATGCTCGTTTATCTTGTGCATACATATCCTGGTCTCACTTTCGCCGAGCATAACGCTCCAAAGGTGAGGCTGATGCCCTCTGTTGGTATGCAGATCCCCGGGATGTATGTTGTAAAAATCCATGTATGAAAGTATTTCCTTCGTGAGTATAAAGGGGCAGGCGTTCACAATAAAGCACCGCACATCCTTTATTTTTTTTATTCTCTCTGCAAGCTCCGCCTTTGTGCTTATTATTTCGAGCCTTAAGCTTTTTTTGTATTTTTCTCCGGCTTCATATACATCATCGCACAGCCTTGACCTCGGCGCCAGAAAATATTTCACATTATATCTTTCATCATCCATAAGTGCGTCAAGCGCCCTTGTGCCGTAGCCGAGAAAACCAACATCTATTCTCTCCATTGCAGTTCTCCGTTTTTAGTTCATTGAATTCATATACCTTATAAATTTTGTCTGAAAAATGTCGCGGTATCTTCTGCCTATAGGCACCCTTATGCCGTTTTGCAGAGTTATCTCCGTCCTTGAAAATTCATCCACATATTTCAGATTTACTATATAGCTGTTGTGGCATCTGCAGAAGTCCTCTCCCTGAAGCTTCTGTTCTATCTCAGCCAGCGTCTGTCGGAAGGCTGTCTTTCTTCCCTCCGTGTGTATGTAGAGATTGTGCCCTATCACCTCGATATAAATTATATCGCTTGTATTTATTGTGTATGACTTGCTTTTGAAGTTGAGTACAAGCTGTGAGGAGCTGTGGTTTATTCTTATGTCAGCGGCTATTGCACTGTACAGCATATTGAATTCCACAGGCTTTATAAGAAAATGTATGGGCTGTATGCTGTAGCCGTATCTGAGATAGCCCTCATGCGAGCTTACGAATATTATGCTTGTCATATCATTTTTTCTGCGCATATCCTGAGCCATATCTATGCCCGTTTTGCCGGTAAGCTCAATGTCGAGAATTATAAGGTCAAAGCCGTTTCCCGTGTCCATTGCCGTTTCGAGAGCCTCTGCGCTGTTAAAGGGCGTTATGCTGTGCTCTATATTCATGAAGTCGAGCACCTCCTTGCACAGCGAGCAAAGTTCATCTCTTATTACGCTTTCATCATCGCATACAGCTACATTATACATTGTATTGTCCTCCTATTTTTTTGCGGTTATCGGGGGGGGGTAAATTCTTAAGCGAGGTTTGCACCCTGAATACTCCGTTGCCGTAGTTTATGTCTATAAGACTGTCATATTTCTTGGCGATTATGTTCATCTGCTTTATTCCGAAGCCGTGGTCGGCTTTGTTTATCTTTGTGGTCTCAAATATACTGTTATCGGGATCGGAGACCTTTACATTTCCGCTGTATGAATTTTTACAGCTTATGTTGAGATAGCCCTTGTTCAGCCTTGCGTTGAATTCTATAAACCGCTTCCTGCCCTCGGGCATACGCGAGCAGGCTTCTACGGAATTATCCAGCATATTTATTATGAGCGAGCAAAGGTCTGCGTCCGTTATGCTCAGATCATTGGGCACATATATATTTGTTCTGAACGTTATGTTCTGCGCCTTAGCCTTTTCGGCTGAACGCTGAACTATGGCGTTTATAGTGAAGTTCTCGGCATAGCTTGCCGACTGCAGAGATGCAAGACTGCTGTTCAGCTTTTCTATGTATTCTCCCAGCTCTGCCGTTTTGCCCTGTCTGTACATAAGCTCCATGGCTATGATGTTGTTTTTCCACTCATGGCGCAATGCTGATGTCTGCTGTATGTTCTGCAGTATGGATTCGTAGTTTTTGGTCACGAGCCTGTTCTGAAGCTTAAGCACCTCCGTGGTAGTCATAAGCTGTGCATATTTTCCCACGTGGTATACATAAGCCGAAAGAAAGCTCACAAATATGATATAAAGCGAAAGATAATATGTAAAACCGCCGTATATGAGCGAGCCGGGAAGACCGTTTATTATATCGCTCACCCACTCCGGGATATATATGCCCCTTGCAACGCACACAAGATAATACACCGCAAATACGGCAAATGCCGTCAGATTTATATAGATGAAATATCTTATAAAACCCTTTTTCACATTAAGAGCTATGTATATTATCATGAGTATTATTATAAACGCAAGCACATATTTTGCGGACAGCACATTGTTTATGCCCTCGGGCAGAAACAGAAAGCCCTGCGCCGTGGATATGCTGTTCACCGTAAAGCCAAGAGAGGCAAGGGCGGGTATTATAAGCGTATAGTCGGGGTCATCTGCCAATATGTTGAAAAGAAAAAGTCCGCTCAATATAACGAATATGAATGAGCATATGCCTGCGGGTATGGCATAGTGATTTGCAAAGCCCGTTATATTTCTGCTCAGCGTTTTAAGCTCCGTTTTGCTCAATGCCACGGTGCCGTTCATATCATCATACACGGCTGCGTCCCTGCTGTGCAGTATTTCATCGTCTGAATAGTGCGTGAACGTATGTATAAAAATAGTGGTGCCTACACATACGAGCGTAAAAACGATAAGACATATGAGCTCCCGTCTGTTCATCATATAGGGGGACCCCTTTCGTTAAAAAATTTCTCTATTCTATTCTATCATAATTATTCATTTCAAACAAGTATAATAAATTAAAAATGAATTAAAAAGTCGTAAACAGTCAATTTAACGGCATAAACAACAGTACACTTTGATGTACGGATGTGTTATTATTAAAGTATAAAGTACTATGGGAAATTAAGGACAGGAGGTAATAAAATGGCAGGCAGTATTAATTTCGGCGAATCCAGAGGCGCGATACATAATTACGCCGTCGGAGCGGATGCCGCATGGGAGGCAAAACAACATAACCTTGTTATGGCTCTTGACAATGTTATAAATCTGGGCAGAGACGGAGTGAGCGGAGAAAGATTCGGCTTTTCGGCAAATTCCGAAAACGATGAAAAGAAGGTATTGGGTCTTCTTGCCGGTTATCTCAGATACAAGGGCTTTTCGGACGAGGATATTTTTGCGCCCGTGGGCGGCGGCTCAAGGCTTGCGGAATTTCAGCGTCAGGGCTCTATAGTCGATAAGCGTTCCGAGACCATAACGGAATTTTGTCAGATATTTACGGGCCGTATGGCAGGAGAAAAGGCAAAGGCTCTCATAGCCATAGCAAAGAGCATGGGCGACTATCCCGTTGAAATGCCCGACATCTCACAGGAAATGGACTCAAGACAGTTCAGCAGTTATGTTGACAGAGCCCGTATAAACGGTCTTGTTGCCGACAGTGTTTCGGCTATGTTCTTCTCTCCCGAGCAATACAACGAATCTCCCAATGAGATACATTTCAACGAAACCATAATGAACAATGTATGGCGCAGACTGCATGTAGACGACATAGAAGCCTTCAACAAAAGCGCGGACTACGCAAGGATACACCGCAGTATGGCGGCCGTTGCCGAGGGCTTCAATGAAATAGCCAAGAGCGAGCACTTTGCGGACGAAGAAGCTATTGCGGACGAAGGCCTTGCAAAGAGCAAAAATGTTGCCGCAGCCCTTAATTATGTGGATAAATTCGGCGAGTACAATATGACCGATGTGGCAATGGAAAATACCGACGGCAGATACAACAGCAGCGCAAAATGCAGCGCCAAGAGTCTGGCTCCCGAATTTGTTTCGGAGTTCGATATTGATGAGGCATCCGTTGAAAACAATGCCGATGAACTCAACACCGCCTTCAAGGGCAATGACGCTCAAGGCGTAAGTAAGGGAAAGCACCGCGAGATGTTCAGGCAGACCGAGTCCTTCGCTCCCTACCTTCTGGAATCGGACAACATCACTCTTTTCAACACTCTTCTCGGCACGGAGCATAGACATGAATACTCTATAGAAGCCGAATTGAGAAAGGTGAATGTCGGCGACATGAACCTTGCGGGCAAGAAGATCGCCGAGGCTGCGCGCCTTGTAAGGGAATCCTTCAACAAGGGCGAGACCGTCTCCGTAATGGAGGGCGAGCTTGAATATGTAGATCTCAACAATGCCGCAAGGACAAAAGAGACCAAGGAAGCAAGGAAAGACCTGCAGAACAGATCCTACTCTCAGATACGTATACTCAATGTGGATACCGAAAGACACAGCAAGGTCAGCAAGACGGGCAAGACGGACGAGGCAAACAGGCTGAAGACGCAGGCTAAGGTATACTTCAACAGCCTTCTGGGCACGGAGGATCTGGATACAAGAGATCTTAAGAAAAAGCTTGAGAATGTCAGGATAGACGGAAGCAATGAGTGGCTTCCCAAAAGAGGAGATATTGTCACCGTATTCAATGCCTTCAAGAGAAATATAGCGCCCAAGACGACAGGCAACAGCATTGAGGAGTATATCGAAGCGCCCAGACCCGTTGTAACGGTGCTCAATTCTCAGAATATAAACGAGAGGGTAATAGTTGAATTTCCGGACTACACCCCGAGCAGCAGAAAATTCCTCAACACGATACTCGGCACCGAGCTTACAAGCAATAAAGAGCTTGAAGACGAAATAAACAGGATAAGAGTGGGCGGAAGGAATCTGCCCGAGCTTCTGGATCCCGAAAAGGATAAAATGGATGAAGCTGTCAGAATACTTAAGGAGGCCTACAGAGATAAGACGGAGATAGAGATACTCCCCGAAATGAAGGCCAGATTCAAGGTATTCAAGGCAGATTTCAAGACTACCGATGAACACAAGTGGATAGATCTCAAATCTCCCGAGACAGCCAAGAAGGAAACGGGCAGATCAAGGCATCATACATCCAAGCCTGCGCCCGAGTCCGAGCAGAAGACGCCCGAGGCGGAGGAGACCAATGAGGAGGAGCACAAGCACAGGAAGAGAAGGTCTAAGCACAGGACAAGACTCAGCGATTTCGATACCAAGCCCGTAAGGCACGGCAGAAACACATTTGAAGCCGAGGAAAATATAATAGCCCTGTCCAACAGAGACGATACGGAAAAGATATTCAAGACAATAACGGGCGTTGACGCAGCCAGGATAGGCAACCCCGACCATCCTCTCAATAAAAAGGTCGAGGGCGATATGGCATCCTTCCTTTATGGCAACACAAAACGAGCCGAAGAATTCAGAGCCGAATTGAACCGCATTTCGGGTACTCCGAACGAACACTTTGAATTTACCAACGAGCTGGCCGCCGAATATATAGGCAGTATATACATAAACGGCAAGAGCGCGCTTGAGCTTCACGCAGGAGACGCCAAAAATGCCGACGGCATCGTAAATAACTGACTCACTATAATGGGTGATGTAGTTCAGGATATGCGCGATCCCAAGAACGAGATAGCCTATATACCGCAGAAATGCTTTGATGATCCCAAGGCTAACAAGCCCCGTATAATATTATACGGCGCAAAGGATTTCGGTTTTGAAATGACCTCCGAAAAGAATGACGATATATTGAAGAGGGTAAATGACCTTACCGAAAAAATAAATAACGGCGAGCTTAAAAGCGGAAAGGATGTTGTAAAAGACATCACGGAGAAGGCTATAGCCGCAGAAAGAGCGGCGGCAGAGGCAGCGGCCGAGGCAGAAAGAAGGGCTGCCGAAAAAGCCGAAAACGACCGCAGGGAGCGTGAGAGACGAGAGAGAGAGGAAGAAGAAAGACGCATCATCAGAGAAAGACGAAACAGGGACGAATCCTTTGTTGAGGACGGAAGGATCAATGTAAGACCCAATTTTGAGATTTCTAATGATGCAGACCAAAGAGCTTTGAATATGGGCGGTCTTGAGCTTCTCGAAAGATTGTCGGGACTTACAATTTCGAGAGAGCCCGACCAGTTTGCCAAAACATGGTATGGCAACGACTGCATGAGAGCGGCAGACAGGATATTTATAAACGGTGTGCCTGCCAGAATGTATTTCGATATTCCCGAGGATGCTCCGCAGGACGCATATGTTTCAATGGGCAACAAGCTCAGCAGAATACTTCAAAGCTCTCTTATAGACGGCACGGGTACACAGTATGTTATGTTCAAGGCGGAGGACAGCGATGTCTTTGAACCGTTCGTTGCTACCGACAACGAGGTCATAAGAAAGCCCGAATATGTGGAGCCGTTCGGCCGTGTCAAAAGATTTTTCGCTTCTCCCGAGGATGTCAGGGAAAATGACCGTCAGTGCGCAGAATATGAAACTAATATGATGTGGTATGAAAATCGTATTGAAAGACAGCAAAGGATCAACCAATGCGCAGAAACGGCAAGAAGCGCGGCAAGCTCCATAAAGTATATCAAGCCATTAACGCTTGAAAACCTCACCATGGACGATGTAAGAAACATTAAACAGCGCACCCAATTCCAAAATGAAAACGAAATGGGCAAAACAAAACAAAACGAAAAGGGCATGGAAAACGGCTGACACCAAGCAACCAATTAAAAAACGGAGCATACGCTCCGTTTTTTAATGCCTAAGGCAGGGAACAGTTTTCCCTTGTTGGCTTCGTATAGATAACTCTACGGTGACGATAGTGCAAGCACCCGCCCCATAGATTCAAAAATTAATGTTACACAACGGCGATTTATTTATCCTTCTCTCTGTATATAATTTCAGACAATGCAAGCATTACTCTTTTTACCATTATATCTGTTTCAATGCGCATATATGTTACAACATATTCCGCATCGGTTTTTTCAAAAATGTCTATCTTTCCGTTTTGATAAACCTCTTCAGCTATTTCTTCTATTAAATGGGGTATGTCTCTTTTGATTATTTCATTGATTTTATCTTTCATTTTTATCCTCCGTTTGCCCCTTCTGCACGAAATAAATATATCAATAATATGACAAAAAGTAAATACTATAACAGAAATTTTTTGAACTAAAATACAACTTTTTGTATTTTTAAGCTTTAATTATATATTTCAGTGCTAAAACACCTTGTTTACTTTGAAATATAAACCGCAATTAACTTTTTTTGTCGTATTATGTAACCTCTTCTCCATGCAGCATCCCAAAAGGGCGTTGCAAAATCTCCATAATATGTTTAATATATAATGAAAATATAAATACAGCCAAATTTTTAAATACAAATTTCCTTTAAGAATTTGTGCATAACTGACAAATTTTTACAATTTTATTTGTTAACGCATACAAAAATATAAAATTTAAGAAATTATTATTGCATTTATTTGTTTAGCATGTTAAAATTATTATATTGCAACAAATTGTATGTTTCGACAGACGATTTGTATTAAAAAAACAGTATTTATAGAGGAGAAATTTATGCTGCAAAAAAAGAAAAAGGGGCTCACAAAAGCGTTACGCGGTAATTTTGGCT
>CANROO010000030.1 GCA_947632235.1 uncultured Clostridia bacterium | reverse complement strand
AATGTCTGGGAGAAATTTTAAGTGAGTTAAAAAATGAAAAATGCAATAGGGTTTTGTCATTTTTGTATGGCAAAAAACTTTATACAAAGGAAGATCCATATGAAAATACTTGTGACAGGCGGTGTCGGTTATATAGGCTCTCATACTGTGGTTGAGCTTCAGAACAGCGGACATGATGTGGTGATTGTAGATAGTCTTGTTAATTCAAATAAAAAAGTGCTAGAAAGAATTGAACAGATAACTCACAAGCCTGTTGAATTCCATTGTACGGATATAAGAGATAAAAACGCCCTTAATAATATAGCCGGCAAGCATAAATTTGACTGCTGTATACATTTTGCGGGGCTTAAGGCGGTAAATGAATCTTTACATATACCGTTGGAATATTACGACAACAATATTACGGGTACATTGACACTTCTTGATGTACTCAGAAATCATAACTGTAAAAACATAATATTCAGTTCTTCGGCTACCGTGTATGGCACTCCGAAGACTGTTCCCATTACGGAGGATTGCCCCAAATCACAATGTACCAATCCCTATGGTCAGACTAAGACTATGATTGAACAAATACTTATGGATATACAGCAAGCCGATAATGAATGGAATGTTGTTCTGCTGAGGTATTTCAATCCTATAGGAGCACATAAAAGCGGTCTGATAGGTGAGGATCCAAAGGGAATTCCAAATAACCTGATGCCGTATATAACGCAGGTCGCCATAGGCAAGCTGGATAAACTCAATGTATTCGGTGATGACTATGATACTCCCGATGGTACGGGGGTAAGGGATTACATTCACGTTGTGGACTTGGCAGATGGTCATGTGAAGGCGTTGGAAGCAATTAAAAACAAGTGTGAACTTGAAATATACAATCTCGGAACAGGCACAGGCTATTCTGTGCTTGATGTTGTAAATGCCTTTGAAAAGGCAAACGGCGTAAAAATACCCTACGAGATAAAACCTCGGAGAACAGGCGATGTTGCAGTCTGCTATTCTGACCCGACAAAGGCATTAAAGGAATTGAACTGGAAGGCAAAGTTCGGAATAGAGGATATGTGCAGGGATAGCTGGAACTGGCAGAAGAAAAATCCGGTGGGGTTTGATAATAAGTAGGTGTTACAGCTATCATGGCTTTTTAATATAAGGTGATTTTATTTGGATATTCAGACTCAAAACTTTATAAGCATATTATCTGCTTACATCAATAGGAACAAGTGTTTAAATAATGAAAATGCCGATTGGGAAAAAATTTATGAACTGGCATCATTGCATAGCATAAGCCCAATCATTTATATAAGATTGAATCAAAATAAATTAAATATAGATAAGACTGTTTATAAAAATCTTGAATGTGATTTTTTTGCAACGATAAAGTATTCAACATTGCAGGAAATAACAGCCTTGCAGATGTTGCACATTTTGAATGAAAATAAAATAAAACACATAATATTCAAAGGCTTTGTTTTAAGAGATTATTACCCCGACAAAGAAGCCAGAACAATGGGGGATATAGATATTGTCATTGAACCGCAAAGCCGAGAAAAGGTCCATAAATTGTTGTTAAATTCGGGATATGAATTTGATGAGGCAGGTTCAAAAAAAGAGGTATTTAATTATAAAAAGAACAGTGTCCTGTTTGAGATACACACAAAAATAATTCAAGAAAGTATAACAAGCAAAACGGATTTTGAAGAATACTTTGCCGATAATTTCAAGTTTGCAAGCTATGTAAATAATTATACATATGAGTTTAATAAAGAACATCATTTTGTTTATCTAATAACTCATATGGCAAAGCATTTAAAATTCAGCGGTTTTGGCATAAGAATGTTGCTCGATATCCCTGTCTTTATAAATCACTTTAAAAATGAATTGGATTGGGAACATATAAAAAAGGAGCTTGAGACATTAGGGCTCTGTGAGTTTACCGGCTGTGTTTTAAAGATATGCAATGAATGGTTTGACACAAACATCCCGAATGGATTTGATGTTGAATTAAATGTTGTCGATATTGAAGCTATGGAAAACTACATAATATCGGGTGGTGTCTTTGGCTATCACAACAGAAATATAGATGTCATGAGGTCAAAGAACAATAGTATTATTTCAATAATTACAAATATGATAAAGCTAATATTTCCAAGCTATGAGCATATTGCAATGAGATATGTGTGGGCAGGAAATTTGCTAAAATATTTACTCCCATTGATATGGATAAGAGTTTGGTTTTACAGAATTTTTGTATTGAAAGAAAATAGCTTTAAGCGAGTTATTCAAGGTTTAAAATCAAGTAATGATGCAACAGAGCATAATAGTCTTTTAAAAATATTGAAACTTGATTAATGATTAAGTTTGAGGTGTTTCAAATGATAATCACCAAAACCCCGTTCCGCATGTCCTTTTTCGGCGGCGGAACGGACATGCAGGATTTTTTTACAGAAAACAAAGGTGCGGTCTTATCCACCACCTTTGACAAATATTGTTATGTGAATGTGCGGCATCTGCCCCGTTTCTTTGATTACTCAACGGAGCTTTCCTATGCAAAGACCGAGAGAGTAACGGATATTGAGGATATTAAGCATCCCGCTATCAGAAACGCTATGAAGATGCTGGATATGCACGAGATAAGGCTCTCCTATGAGGCGGATCTCCCTGCCCGTTCGGGACTTGGTACAAGCTCCTCCTTTGCGGTGGGTATGCTCAATGCATTCTATGCCCTTAAGGGCAAATATGCAGACAAGAGAAGGCTCGCAGATGAAGCCATTTATCTTGAGAGAGTACTTTGTGATGAGGCAGGCGGCTGGCAGGATCAGATAGCTGCTGCTTTCGGAGGTCTTAACAAGATAACCTTTGACAGTAACGGTTACGAGGTTTATCCCGTTATCATATCTCCCGAAAGAAAAAGACAGCTTAATGCAAACCTTCTTATGTTCTTTACGGGATTTACAAGGTTTTCATCGGAGGTACAAGCTGCCAATGCTTCCGACAGAAGGAGCAAGAAGGCTCAACTTAAGGAGATGTATTCCCTTGTAGCTGATGCCGAAAATATACTGGTAGACAAAACAACAGACCTTGACGATTTCGGCAGACTTCTTGACCATACATGGAAGCTCAAAAGACAGACAGGCTCTGCCGTATCGACTAACAGCATAGATATGCTCTATGAAAAGGGAATAAAGGCAGGCGCATTGGGAGGTAAGCTCTTAGGCGCAGGCGGCGGAGGTTTCCTTCTCTTCTATGTACCGTCACAACACAGGAATGACGTATTGGCTGCCATGAGTGATCTGCTCCATGTACCCTTTAAGTTTGAAAACGGCGGTTCAAGGATAATACACTACACTCCCGAAGATTTTGTGTTACAGGAAGGACAAGCAAAATGAAGGCTGTAATTATGGCAGGAGGCAAAGGCACGCGTATTTCCTCTGTGGCAAAGGATATACCCAAGCCAATGATAAGCATAGAGGGGAAGCCTGTACTGGAGCATGAAATTTACTGCCTCAGAGAACAGGGTTTTACAGACATAATAATTACGGTAAGTCATCTTGGAGATATAATTATGAACCATTTTGGCGATGGTTCGGATTTCGGAGTAAATATAGAGTATTACTTTGAAAAAGAGCCTTTGGGAAATGCAGGGGCGTTATTCAGGATAAAGGACAAGCTTACGGAGGACTTTCTGCTTCTGAATGCAGACTCCGTGTTTGATATAGATTTCAACAGATTTGTAGACTATCACAGAGAAAAAGGCGGACTTGCTGCCCTTTTCACTCATCCAAACAGTCATCCCTATGACAGCGGACTTATCATAGCCGATGAAAATATGGCTGTTGAGAAATGGCTCACCAAGGAGGACGACAGACCCGAATTTTACAAGAACAGAGTGAATGCGGGACTGCACATCATCTCTCCCTTACTTTTGGAGAAAGAAATAGATACGCCCAAGATAGACTTGGACAGACAGATTTTAAAGCCCCTGGCAGGCACGGGAAAGATGTTCTGCTATGACAGCCCCGAGTATGTAAAGGATATGGGCACTCCCGAAAGATATAAGGCTGTCTGCAGGGACTACAGAAACGGTACAGTAAAAGCCAAGAACCTCAAAAGCAGGCAGAAGGCCATGTTCCTTGACAGGGACGGCACTATAAACAAATATGTAGGCTTTCTGAGAAATATAGATGACTTTGAACTGATTGACGGTGCTGCCGAAGCAATAAAGAAAATAAATGCTTCGGGCTATCTTGCCGTAGTAATTACCAATCAGCCCGTTATAGCGAGAGGAGAAGTAACATATAAGGAGCTGGAAGAGATACATAACAAAATGGAAACTCTTTTGGGTCTTGAAGGCGCATACTTAGACGCCATATACTTCTGCCCTCATCATCCGCATAAGGGCTATGAAGGAGAAATACCCGAATTAAAGATAGACTGCGAATGCCGTAAGCCTAAACCGGGTTTACTTATAAAGGCGGCTAAAGAGTTAAATATAGACCTCAGCCGATCATATATGGTAGGCGACGGTGAGAATGACATCAAGGCGGGAAAAGCCGCAGGGTGCAAAACAGTATTGATAACAGATGAAAGCAAAGATATGGGGCAGGATATGACGGTAAAGTCGTTGCTTAATTTTACAAAAATTATTTATCTTAAAGGAGAAAACAATGAATAAAAAAATTATAGTTAGGGGGGGGTATAGGCAATATGAAATCATAGATTTTTTAAAAGGTTTTTCTATTTTAACTATAGTTATTATGCATTTAATTGGATTTTTTGTTGCGTTACCCGGATTTATAAAAACGGCATCCTCTTTAGGCGGAACGGGAGTGCATGTATTTATTTTTTGTTCCGGTTTCGGTTTATATTTATCTCAATTAAATAATCCCAAAAGTTATATTGAATTTATTAAAACAAGATTCAAAAAAATATATATCCCATATATAATTATTATTTTAATTTGTTTCTGTATACCATTTATGTATACAGGAGAACATCGAGTTATTGCATTACTAAGCCATATATTCTGCTTCAAAATGTTTATGCAGGAATATGAATACAGTTTTTTAGGACCAACATGGTTTATATCTACAATTATTCAATTTTACTTGATATTTATACCATTATGTGCTTTAAAAAAGAAAATGAAAACATATAGCTTCGCTGTTATGGGATTGAGTATCAGTATTATTTGGTGGATATTAGTATATTCATTGGGTAAAAGTGATATAAGAGTGTGGAACAGCTTCTTTTTACAGTATCTATGGGAATTTATATTGGGAATGTGCGTTGCCGATACATTGTTCAGAAAAAAAGATATCAGTGTAAATGTAATAATATTGATAATATCTGCTGTTCTGGGGTTAACTATTGAAGGAATATTAGGAATAAAAGGCGGCAGTTTTAAAGTTTTTAATGATGTATTTGCTTTAATTGGATATGGCTCTTTAGTCATTTTATTATATCATATAGGACTGTTTAATAAGATTATTTTAAAATTATCCCATTTTTCATATGAATGGTTTTTAGTACATAAGTTGGTTTTTATAATTATTTTTAGGATTAATCCAAATACACTTGTTTTACAACTATGCTTAGGATTAATTGCATTTGTCATAAGCATTCTTACGGCTTATATATACTCTTTATTTGTTAAAAATTTTTTAAATAAAAAATTTAAAGGAAGTATTTTATGAATATAAAATCTATGGAATTTCTGGACATTCTTATAGAAAGATATCCTTCTCTTGAAAATGCAAAACAAGATATAAAAGAAGCCTACATAATTTTAGAAAAATGCTATAAAAGCAAAAAAAAATTCCTTGTTGCAGGAAACGGAGGTTCCGCTGCCGATGCTGAACACATAGTGGGAGAGCTTATGAAGGGGTTTAAATTGCCAAGAAAACTTGACAGCAATATGCAGCAAAGACTAATAGAGCAAGATGAAAAACTGGGACAAGTCCTTGCAGATTATCTGCAAGGTGCTTTGCCTGCAATTGCTCTTGACGGCCACCCCGCACTTACAACAGCCTATATGAATGACTGTGAACCCTTGCTCTGCTTTGCTCAGCAGGTAAACGGCTATGGTAATGAAGGTGATGTGTTCATGGGCATATCCACCTCCGGCAGCAGCAAAAACATACTTTATGCAGCAGTTACGGCAAAGGCAAAGGGTATGAAAGTCATAGGGCTGACAGGAGAAAGAGAAAGCAGGCTGTCGGATATAGCTGATGTGTGTATAAGAGTGCCTCAGACGGAGACATATATGGTTCAGGAACTGCATCTGCCGGTTTATCATTGTCTGTGTCTGATGCTGGAGGAGAGGTTTTTTAATTTATAAAAGGAATAATGGATAAATGAAAGATAAAGTTGATCTTAAATCATTACAAATGTTAGAACTTGAAATAATGAACGTAATCCATGAATTTTGTGTTTCAGAGGGTATTAAATATTTCCTGAGTCATGGAACTTTAATAGGTGCAATTCGTCATCATGGCTTCATTCCATGGGATGATGATTTTGATATTATGATGCCTCGACCTGATTACGAAAGGTTCTGTACTTCTTTTCCGGAATACATAAAAAACAATAAAATGTATAGCCATTTGGCTGTTCGTAATGCACGTTCCAAACCATATTTTTTTAGACCATTTACAAAAGTTATAGATACTCGAACAGAAGCCCACGAACCTGAATATGTCTGTGATTGTCCACTCGGTGTATTTGTGGATGTTTGGCCGGTAGATGGTTTGCCCAAATCAGTAGTATGGGGAAAAATATATGGAAATGCGTGCCAAAATTTCATTAAGAAGTTGTTTTATATTCGAATCAAAAAAACAAGTTATATGCCGTGGTATGCGATTATTCCACACTATATTCTGAGTATTTTTTCGGTAAAAACATGGGTAAAAATATCAGAAAGTATGTATAAACGGTATTCTTTTGAAAAATGTACGTACTGTATGTCTGTAATGCTACCTCATTTAAAGAAAGACTGGATCAGTGAGACGGTGCTTACAAATTTTGAAGATAAAAAGTTTTATATACCTAAAGCATATGACAATATTTTGAGAAATATTTATGGTGATTATATGACTATACCGCCCGAGAACAAGCGTAAGTCATGCCATACATTAGATGCATATTGGAAATAATAATATGTACAATTGGAGGATTGTTTGTATTTATTTTATTGGCGACATATTGTACGATAAATTTTATTATTTGCATTAGTTTGTCAAAATTTCATAATATGTTGTTTTAAGGAGAATAATTATGTCAATTTTAGTAACCGGAGCCGGAGGAATGGTGGGCTCACACATGGTAGAGCTTCTGCATTCACAAGGTAAAGAAGTCATAGGTACATATTATAAGCCAACTACAGATATAACCGAACTACCATCTGAAATAAAGATGATAGAATGTGATATCAGATATCCCGAAAATATCGAAAGAATAATTTTTGAGTATATGCCAACACAAATTTATCATCTTGCAGCTCAGAGCTATCCTACCGTATCTTGGAATAAACCATATGAAACAATGGAAACGAATATAAACGGTACGATCGCACTTTATGAGGCAATAAAGAAAGTAAGAAATTTTATAGACAAAAACTATGATCCTATTGTCGTTGTAGCATGCTCAAGCGCTGAATATGGCGAGACTCTGAACGGGCTTAAAGGCGATGAGATTTATGTTAAAGAAACAGCAGAACTCAAGCCGTTGCATCCTTATGGCGTAAGTAAAGTAGGTCAGGACCTTATTTCATTTCAATATTTTATGAATGATAATATTCGTTGTATAAGAGCAAGGATATTCAATTCTACAGGAACAAGAAAGGTCAACGATGTTACTTCGGATTTTACATACAGAGCGGTTCAGGCTGAGAAAATAGGCATATATGAACTGAGAGTAGGTAACCTTGAAACAAGACGTGCGATAATGGATCAACGTGATTTAATAAATGCACTTATACTTCTTGCCGAAAAGGGAATACCCGGGGAAGTTTATAACATATCCTCCGAGCACATATACAAAATGAGAGATATTGTTGATATTATTGAAACCCATATAGAGCATAAGTTTAAAACGATAGTTGATCCTAAGTTACTGAGACCAACCGATGAGAAAATAATAGTCGGAGATGTTACAAAGCTTAAACGTGACACCGGTTGGAAACAACAAATTCCAATGGAACAGACTGTTAAAGATATGCTTGAATATTGGAGAAAACATATATAGGAGCAGAGGTAATTTTATGCCCTTAAATCGAATGAAATTTATGAATACTTATATTGATAATGTGACTGAAAATGAAGCAATAAAACATATTGAGTATTGCATAGAAAACAAAAAAATAGGACATATTATCACGCCAAATGTAGATCAGATAGTACGCATTGAAAGTGATGAATATTTTAAAGAAATATGTGATAACGCAGAACTATTACTTGTAGATGGTCATCCGCTTATGTGGATCGCAAAATACTATAAAAAACCTTTTAAGGAAAAAATATGCGGTTCTGATCTCGTTCTGAAATTATGTCAGTTAGCAGTAAGAAAGAACTATTCTATATTTTTACTGGGAGCAGCTGAAGGAGTTGCTCAAAAAGCTGCTAATAATTTGAAAAAATCATATCCCGGAATAAAAATAGCTGGGACATATTCGCCTCCATTTGGCTTTGAGAAGGATAAAGGTGAATTAAAAAAAATAGATATTATGCTTTTGGAATCAAAAGCAGATTTGTTGTTTGTAGGTATGGGAGTACCCAAACAAGATATTTTTATTTATGAGAACATGCATAAATACAAAATTCCTATGTCCTTTTCCATAGGGGCATCCATTGACTTTATTGCAGGAGAACAGAAAAGAGCTCCTAGATGGATAAATAGGATAGGTTTTGAATGGTTTTACAGGTTTTTGCAAGAACCTAAAAGAATGTTTAGAAGATATTTTGTTAATGACATGAAAATTATAAAATTAGTTTGGAAATATAGGTGAAAACATGGATTTAAAAAAACAAAACATATTGTTTTTTACCAGAATTATGAATTTAGGCGGAACAGAAAAAGTTATATTGCAACTATGTGAAATATTTAAGACTTTAGTCAATAAAATAGTGGTTTGTTCATGCGGCGGAATAAGCGATCAAAAATTGCAAGAAATGGGAATCAAGCATTACGAGATTTATGACATTGACGATAAAGCCCTTATAACCATTTTAAATAATATAAAAGTAATCAAGGAAATAATTAAGAATGAAAATATAACTATTATTCATACTCATCACAGAATGGCAGCATTTTATGTAGAAATAATGAAATTATATAAGAAATGTTATTGCTTTAATACATGTCACAATACTTTCTATAACAAAAAAATATTGACAAGATTTGTATATAGACACACCAATCTTATTACGTGTGGTGAAATGGTAAAAAGAAATTTGGTTGAGTTTTTTAAAATCCCGGGAAATCGTATCACAGTTATACATAATGCAATTAAACCATTTGATGGTAACATAATTCCGAACACTACAATAGAAAATATGAAGAAATCTGGATTCTTTGTTGTTGGAAATATAGGAAGACTATCTAAGCAAAAGGGCATGGAATATTTCATTAAGGCTATACCTGACATTATAAATAAATATCCCAACACTAGATTTGTGATAGTCGGCGATGGAAAAAGCAAAATAAAATTAGAGTTATTGGCAAAAGAATTACATATTAGCAATTATATTGTTTTTTTAGGATATTGCCCGGATGTTCAGAATGTTATGGTACAAATGGACTTAATTGTATTAAGTTCGCTGTGGGAAGGATTACCACTTACTCCCATTGAGGCGTTTTCGGTAGGCAAGACTATTATAGCAACTGCTGTAGACGGAACAATTGAGGTCGTTGAAAATGAAAAATGTGGATTTTTGATTGAACCTAAAAAGCCGGAACAAATAGCAGAAAAGGTTATATGGATAATTGAACATCCCGAAGAAAAGAAATCAATGGAGCAAGAAGCAAAAAAAAGATATGAGCAGGAATTTTCTGTTGATAGGTTGTCAAAAGCATATATAGATTTCTACGAAAGGATAAGGAATTGAAAGAGTATGTAATGTTTATCTTTTGAAACAAGGGGATTATATATGAGAAAGCATTTTAAATTTCTAGAAAAATTAAAAAATTGCTGTATTCACAAAAATAAGGTCAACAAATCAAGACTTATTAATATTATTCATAGGTGGTATGGACAAGCTAGAGATTTCAGCCCGATGATTGCATTGTCAGATATAATCTGTAGCACTGTATTAAGAAAAAGTAATGGCGAGCTAAAACATAAATTAAATATTTACTATTATGATAAAGCAAAAAATATCATCAAACAAAGATATTATGATATTATAAAGAATTGGAATTTTCCTGTTAATATCAATGACCTTCCTTGTTTTAATAAGCAACTACCGATTTATATTTTTTGGTGGCAGTCTTTAGATAATGCACCGGGACTAATTAAAGAAACAATAAAAATAATTCAGGAAAAGTCAGAAAACCCTGTTGTAATTTTGGATCGTAACAATTTCTCGTCTTTCATAAATTTGCCGGATTATGTAGTAAGAAATGTACAAAATGAAGATTTATCTATAACTGCATTTTCAGATATTTTAAGATATAATTTGCTTGCTAAGACAGGCGGAATGTGGATTGACCCAACTTGCTATTTATCCAAGAGCTTTTCAGATGAAATTTATCAATATCCGTTTTATACAATCAATCATCAGGATGCATGGGAACACCCAATATGTAAAGGTAAGTGGTCAACTTTTTTCCTTTGTAGTGGTGAAAATAATCCATTATTTGGCTACTTGCGCGACATGATCAATTCCTACTGGGAGCATGAGAAAAATTTAGCGGTATATCTTTTACCGGATGTGTTTTTTGCAATAGGATATGAAAATATACAGTACATCAGAGAGATAATTGATATGGTTCCTCCGAATAATACTGAAAGAACGAAGCTACTGAAATCTTTAAGAGAAAATAATGGAAAATATTTTGAGCAGTTACTTGCTAAAATTGATAAAAAGACATATATACATAAATTAACTTATAAAACATATATTGATAAGTTTTATAATGTAAAGTAACAATTCTCATTTATTGATTAGTTATAATAATTATTTTTAACATTGAGCTTTAAATTGCCAAAGGAGGATGCCGTATGATACCTAAAATCATTCATTATTGCTGGTTTGGTGGAAATCTTATGCCGGATTCTGCTTTAAAGTGCATAGAAAGCTGGAAAAAGTTTTGCCCGGATTACGTAATCAAAGAGTGGAATGAAAGCAATTTTGATATTAATTGTTGTAGCTATGTCAAAGAGGCTTATGATGCTAAAAAATGGGCTTTTGTAACGGATTATGTTCGTTTATATGCAATGGTGAATGAAGGCGGTATTTACATGGACACAGATGTCGAAGTGCTTAAGCCATTGGACAGGTTTTTGCGTCATAAAGCGTTTTCAGGATTTGAATCCTCCGGTAAGATACCTACAGGGATTATGGCATGTGAAAAAGGATATAAGCCTTTCCAAGAATTGTTGGCTGAATATGATAACAGAACATTCAAAATGGAAAATGGTGAATTTAATATAACAACAAATGTTGTATATATTACAAATCTATTTTTAAAGTATGGGTTGAAATTGAATAACACTTATCAAGAAGTGCAAGGATTTGCGTTATATCCGATGGATTATTTTTGTGCTAAATCTTTCAGAACAGGAATTATCAAAACCACAGAAAATACATATACTATCCATCATTTTTCAGGATCTTGGCTGATAGATGAACAAAAAAAAAGAAAGGCATTTCGGCATAAAATGGTTGAAAAATATGGTTTTTTTGTTGGGTCTGTGATTTATAAAATAGCAAAAACATTCAACAGAATTTAGTGAAAAACCAAATATCTAAATTATGTGAAATCAGAGATAGATTTTCTTATTGAGCTTTGAAGAGGACATTTAAGATGTTTGTATAAATAGAAGTAAAGGAGCCAAATGAAAATGAATAATTCATGGATAACCACTGAAAATAAACAAAATTTCAGAAAAATTGGACATATGTCTACACCTGCATTTTGCTTCGTTTTGCTTTTCTTGATATCTTGTATGAAAAAGATATACTTGTTTAATACTCCAAACATTATGCAACTATTTGATATATTAGAGTGGCCGCTATATCTACTTGGTTTTTTTAGTAGCTTTATTCATGTTAAATTTTGTCCTCGTGAATTAATTATACTATCTATATTTATCATAGTATTCGCAACAACCTATTTCATAACGGGTAACGCGGCACTTTTGAAAGCCATATTGCTTGTTGTTATTATGTGTAGAGAAGATTATTGCAGAACAATAAATTCCACATATTCCATATATATTTTTTCAATTTTTTTGACTATTTTGCTTTATATGTTGGGATTATCAGATGCAGGCTTACAACGTAGGGGCTCGATTTCACTAGGATACATACAAGCAAATGCAGTAGGATTCACTTGTATGATGTTAGCAATATTTGCTTTTCAAAAGTCACCTATTAACTCTAGAATGACAAAGATTTGTTTGATTTCCGTTATAATAGTAGGGTTTATTTTATCTGACAGCCGAACTGGATGTTTACTTGCATTACTTGTGGTTGTACTTTCAAATATGAAAGTTTACATATTGATTCATCGGCATAAATTAATTCAACTTCTATTGGCTTTACTGCCGTGTTTTTGCTTTATTTTTTCGATTGGAACTGCAATGACATATACAGTGAATACAAGGAATCAGATTTTGAATACCGTGTTAGGTGGTCGAATATGGATGAATTATTATGTAATAAATGAATATGGTTTTTCACTATTTGGTAAGAATATTTTGCTTAAAGGTTTAGGTTTAATTGAGAATCCGGTTACACACACATGGACATCTTACATGACAATAGACTGTGCGTATGTTTATTTGATTATCCAAATGGGTGTAGTAACGGCAGTTGCGGTATGCGTACTATATTATTTTCTAGTAAAAAAATTGGTTAAAAATCAGGCATATGCGACAATTATTGCCACTTCAGCGATTCTTTTTTATGGTATAACAGAAAGCAGCATTGTTTCAATCTATGTATTCCTTCCTTTCCTGTTACTGCTTAACAAACATCCGAATTCATGGAATAACCTTCGAGTCTCAGTGTTAGAACGATAGAGAAAGAGGTATAAGGAATGAAAAGCAAGTATACAACTCTTTTTAAAAATATAGGATTATTTTTTATTGCAAGTTTTATTCCTAAGGCAATCTCATTTTTCCTTGTGCCATTATATACACGGTGTCTTACAACAGAGGATTATGGAACCGTTGATTTGTTAGTAAATACTGTTCAGTTAATTATACCATTTCTTACTTTACAGATACAGGATGCAGTATTACGTTTTTCAATGGATTTAAAATATGATAAAAGCGATGTATTCTCAATCGGTTTTAATATCACATTAAATGGTGGAATACTTATTATTCTTGCGGCTATTGTTTTGGAAACCACGGGTATTATTTTGTTACCAATGGAATATTGGATATTCTTTATTATCACATATTTTACAGGAGCGCTTAACAATATATTTTCATATTTTTGCCGGGGTATTGGTAAAATAAAAATTTTAACTGCTTCGAGTATTATTACTTCTGTTGTTACTGTTGGTTTGAATTTATTCTTGCTGTTGGTATTAAAGCTTGGCCTTGTCGGCTATCTGGCATCAAACGCTATGGGTCAACTTACCAATATTTTAATTATGTACTTTGGTGCAGGGCTTGGTAAATATAAAAAATTTAGAGTAAACAATCACGCAATGAGAAAGGAAATGATATTTTTCAGTATACCGATGATTTTCAGTGCGATTTCTTGGTGGATCAATAATGCATCGGACAGATATATATTAACATATTTCTCAGGCGTTTCTGTTGTTGGCATATATGCTGTTGCTTCAAAAATACCTACAATAATTTCAACATTAAGTTCAGTTGTTTCAAAAGCATACTCCATTTCTGCAATTAAGGAGCTTGACAAAGACGATGGAGACGGATTTTTGGGGAAAAGCTATGCCTTAATCAGCTGTTGCTCAGTATTGGCATGTTCTTTTCTAATTATAACAAATGTATTTTTGTCAAGAATCCTTTTTTCAAATGATTTTTTTTCAGCATGGCTTTTTGTTCCACCGCTTTTGTTAGCTGCATTAATGAATCAACTTAGTTTATCATGCGAAAATTTACTTATTGCTTTAAAAAATACAAAACTAATTTCTATTACAGCAATTATTGCAGCTATGCTAAATACAGTTTTAAACTTTATATTGATTCCAAAATTTGGAGCATATGGGGCAGCAATTGCCACAGTAGCGGCATTTTCATTCCAATGGTTGTTAAGGTTTCTTAGCATAAAAAAGCACATAAAACTAAAAAATTATACAATTATCGAATTAGCAACCTATTTTTTACTTTTATGTCAAATGATTCTGGGATTTTGGGGAAATGCGTATATTATTGTTGAAATTTTATTGTTTATTTTAATATTCGCTATTTATGCAAATAAATTAATACCTATTAATAAAAGCATCTTACATAAAAAACCCAAAGAATATTATAAAAAATAAAGAAGTACACGACCAAGGATGGTAAATTATGTTGTCAAAAAAAATTAAATTTTCAGTTATTGTACCTATTTATAATGTGGAGAAATATTTGAAAAAATGTATAAATAGCATAATAACCCAAACCTATACATGTTTTGAACTGATTTTAGTAAATGATGGATCAACAGATAATTGTTGGAATATTTGCAAGGAATATTACAAAAAAGATAGCCGTATAATCCTCATAAATCAAGAAAATCAAGGACTTCTTGCGGCACGTCGTGCAGGTATCAGACAGGCAAAAGGTGATTATTTAATTCATGTAGATTCCGATGACTATTGTGATTCGACTTTATTGGAAAAACTGTATAATAAAATCTGCGAAACCAACTGTGATTTAATAATATATGATAGTTTAATTGTTAATTTTGACGGAACCACTAAAAGACGTGCACCATTAGGTGAATTGAATTCCTTTGACGGATATATTCCAAAAGGATCCCTTATAAATGCTATTTTGGAATCTTCTGTATATAATAATCTAGTTATAAAGTGTGCGAAATATACAATCGTGGATGTTGATGCGGATT
Source organism: uncultured Clostridia bacterium (assembly GCA_947632235.1). Taxonomy (GTDB): domain Bacteria; phylum Bacillota; class Clostridia; order Lachnospirales; family CAG-274; genus Gallispira. The sequence continues at coordinate 6,063 of CANROO010000030.1, read as the reverse complement.
ACTCTTCTTATGGCAGATTGATGATGGGAGAGGATCTTTTGCAGACAATCCCATTGATTGAGAACGCGCAATGTATATACTTGCTTAACGAACCATTATATATGTACTGTGTTCATCAAGGGAGTATGTCTAATACTCTGCAAAAGCAATATATTTATAATTATCTGCTTGTCAGAAAAAGAGTATACAAAATGATAAAAAATTACTGTAATGAGCCACTTATTATACAAAAATTCAACAAATATTACTATCACACATTAGTAAAATATCTCATTAAAATAACTACTGCATATTGTTGCAAAGAGTACAAAAATATGATAGATGATATTAAACAAAATTATTTAATAGAAGGAATAAGTGCAAGTAAAAAATATATGTCTTATGTAGAATGGATATGCTATAAATTAGCAATGAATAAACAATATTTTGTTTGTAAAATACTTGCAAAAGTACACTACGCAATTTTTAAATAAAATATACTATTTTGCTTTTCTTAATCAAGATATTATACATGTTTAGCTTATAACTACATTGACTAATAAATGTGTTTCGGAAAGGACGGTTAAATAAGTGGTTAATTTAGAACAACTACACTCAGTGATATTGATAATTGCAGATGAAATTGATCGTATATGTAAGAAAAACAATATTGCATACACCATAAGTTATGGAACATTGTTAGGGGCTGTACGTCATAAAGGATTTATTCCTTGGGACGATGATTTTGATATCGAAATGCTGCGGGAAGATTATAACAGATTTATTCAAGCTTGTAAGACTGATTTAGATGAAAGTAAATTTTTTTTGCAAACAGATGAAACAGAAAAATTCTATGCGTTTGCATTTGCAAAGGTTCAATTAAAAGGAACAGAAATATTAGAAGATTTTTCAAAGAATGTGCCAATACAACATGGTGTATTCGTAGATATTTTTCCGTTAGACAATCTCCCGGGTAATAAAATTACTGCTAAGCATTTAGTTAAAATTAATAACATAATTAAAAATGCGATATGGGTAAAGTGCGGATATGGAACAGAAAGTTACAAAAAGAAAGTATCATATTGGATACTTAAACTATCAGGATTATTTTTCAGTATAGAGAATTTAAAAAAGTTCCGGAATAATTTGTTGAATAAATTTAACAGCATAGAAACCGATTATGTTTTTGTAAGTGATTCTTCTAAATACAAAAGAAACAAGGATTGGTATTACCAACTGTCTGATTATTATTTTGAAGGACGAAAATATAAAGGTATAACAAATTATGATACATATTTGACGGCATTATACGGCAATTATCTTAAGTTGCCTCCCGAATCAGAGCGATGCTATCATTCAAATGGAACGGTGAATCTTGGAAGTTTTACAAAAAACATTGCAAAAACATAATTATAAATACAAAAAATAATATCAAATAAAAACTTTAGTATTTGACTTATAAACCGGATTGAGTACAACACACATATTAGAAAAAAGATTATAATACGAGGAGGAAGGTCTGGCATCTGACCGATCAAAGTGTTTATACATAACAAACAATACTTCGCATTTAACATATGGGATCAGGATTCCATAAAATCTGTAATAGATGCAGCGCAAAAATGCTCACATGATATAATACTCCAAACCTCAAGTCGCATATTTGAAAAAATGGAGTGGAAACTGATAAGGGAATTTGTTACGGACTACAGCAACAGAGCAGGAATAAAGGCATATTTGCATTTGGATCATTGCAGGGATATCGAACTGATTAAAACAGCGGTTGATAATAAATGGGATTCGGTAATGATAGACGCATCACATCTTCCTCTTGAAGAAAACATAGCTATTACCAATCAAGTTTGCGATTATGCTCATCCAAAAGGTGTGCTTGTAGAGTCTGAAGTAGGACAGATACAGGGCGTTGAGGATGATATTGTATCCGATAAAGCCGGAATTGCCGATATGGAGGATATAAGACGATTCTTAAATAATACAAACACCGATACTTTTGCCGCTGCAATAGGAACCTGTCACGGACTTTATAAAAGTACACCTAACATCAGATATGATATTATTGAGCAAATAGGCAAGATCACAGATAAACCCTTTGTTGTACATGGCGGAAGCGGTCTTACAGATATGGATTTCAAGAAGCTTTTATCATACGGCAATGTCAGGAAAATTAATATTTCTACAGAACTGAAACAGGCATATCGTATGGGAATATTGAATGCCGAAGAAAAAGGATTTCTTAAATCTGTGGGATTTGATGTGTCAAAAGTGAAAGATGAAATACACCATGCTATACAAAAAACAGCAGAGCATAAGCTCGGTTTGTTAGATAAGGAGAAAAATTATGAATAAGAAAGTGCTTGTTCTTAATATGGGAATGAAAAGTATAAGAAGTATTATATACGATCAACACGGAAACAGACTTTCTTCAGCCTCTCGCCTGCTTTCTACAGGGCTTAACGAAAGCAGAGTCTTTCAGGATCCCGATGAATGGTGGGAAAAGGCAGGACAAGTAGTTCACGAAAGCCTGAAAATAGCCGGCTGTGAAAGTGTAGATTATATTACGGTAACTACATCAGCTTCATGTTTGGTTTATGTGGATGAAAACTGTAATGCTCTTGACAAATGCATCATGGTATCGGACAAACGCTCGGAGAAGGAAAGCCACGTAATAGGCAATATGTCATCTTTTCAAAAGGTAAAAGTCGAAACGGGACAGGATATTTCCGTAAGCTCAATGCTTTCAAGAATACTGTGGGTCAAAAACAATCAGCCCGAATATTTTTCAAGGACAAAATACTTTTTATCTCCCAATGATTACCTTATTGCAAAAATGACGGGAAATTACGTTACAGACATTTTTAACGCGCTTAAATATCACTATAATGCCAACACAAACAAATATCCGGAAGAATTGCTTGCCGAACTTGGAATAAGTTTGGACAAGTTCCCTGAAGTTGTGGAGATAGGTGCAACAGCAGGCTGTGTCACAGATGATGCGGCAAAATTTCTTGGACTCAGTTTTCCCGCTCAAGTAATCGTAACTACATACGATGCGATTTGCTCCTTCTTTGGCAGCGGAGTTACGGAGGAAGGAGAGGCAAGCGATGTTTCGGGAACTGTTACGGTTTTAAGAGTGCTTACATATAAGAAAGAATTGAAAAGTTCAAAAAACATATTTACTATGCCTTATCCTCAAAAAAACTGCAATATCATAGGGGGCTCAAACAATTTGGGCGGCGGTTTGATTGAATGGACAAAACAGTGTTATTACAATAGGGAAGAACTGCCTTATGAAATAATGGAAAAAGAGGCAAAGGAATCTGCTATAGGTGCTGACGGACTTATATTTCTTCCGTACCTTCTCGGAGAGCGTGCTCCTATATGGGACAATATTGTAAGGGGCTGCTTCTTTGGTTTGGAGCGGTATCATACGAGAAAAGATATGACTCGTGCCGTGTTTGAGAGCACCGGTTTTATAGATATGGATTTTGTAAATGAAATCGAAAAAACAGGTGTTGAAATTAAAAACATCAGAGCTTCCGGCGGACTTGCACGATTTAATTTTGTTTCACAGATAAAAGCCGATATTACCGGCAAAGAGATGCATGTTTTGTCTGATTTTGAAACTACGGCTGCCGGTGCGGCTATGCTGGTTTTTGAAGCCGTAAATATATTTGATGATATGTATCAGGCGGCACAGGTATTTGCCAACATACGTATGATAATAAAGCCTGATTATAAGAATCATAAACAGTATCAAAAAATTTATAAGTTATTCAAACAAATTTACTCAGAAACCAAAGAATTATATCAGGAACGCCATAATTTGTTCCATGATATTTATAGCACAAGAGATTGTACCATTGAAAATATATAGCAGGAGAAATATCATGAATTTTAACTTAAGCATACCTACAAGAATACACTTTGGCAGCGGAATATTAAAGGATGCAATTATCAAAGAAGAAAAGCTATTTTCGGGCATTGTCTTGATCGTATCCACAGAGGATATGGACAGGCTGGGTTTTACAAAGATAATTGCAGATATTGTGAACAGTCTGCCAAATGTAGAACATACTGTTCAATATTGTAATATCACGGCTAACCCTAAACTTGATGAAGTAAACAAAGGAATTGATATAGCAATCGAAAACAATGTAAAAGTTGTTATTGGCGTGGGTGGAGGAAGTGCGCTGGATGCAGCAAAAACCATTGCCGCAGGAACTGGTGCAAAAGAGCATATTGACAAATATTTTTTTGGAGGTATACAACCCGATGAACGCACATTGCCTATAGTAGCAATACCAACTACTTCCGGTACAGGCAGTGAAATGAGCAAAAGCGGTATACTTTCCTGCACGGAAAAGAAAATAAAAACGGGCGTAAGGGGAGAAAACCTGTATCCTTCTGTTGCTATTGTAGACCCGGAATTGACATACACCGTGCCAATGAGGATAACTATGGAAACGGGCTTTGATGTTTTAGCTCATGCTGTGGAAAGCTATTTATCAAAAGCATCCAATTATTTTACTCACATATTATCCGAACAGGCAATTGCAATAGTTGCAAAAGAATTACCTGCTTTGGCTGGAGATATCAATAACCATGCTGCAAGAGAAAAAATGAGTTATGCCAGCATGATAATGGGTATCAATTTAGGCAATGCAAGTACAGTCCTTCCTCACAGAATGCAATATCCCATAGGCGCATTGACAGATACAAGCCATGGAACAGGCTTGGCAACAATATATCCTGCATGGATAGATCTGACCTATTCTTATGCTGAAAATAAGTGGAACTGCATAGGAAAACTGCTTTCAGGAAAAGAATGTACGGATAAACACACTGTATATAATGCTTTTATTGATTTTATGAACAAAACCTGCGGCCGTCCCAAATTAAAAGATTTAGGTTTTTCGGGAAAAGATGCCATCATTCTTGCAGATATGGTAACGGGTAATATAGGTCTTGATCCGGCAGGCAGCAAAGAAATGGTATATGAGATCTATAAGAAAGCAATAGCAGAATAAATATATAGAATATAGGAGGATATGATATGCAGGCGATTTTAATGGCAGCCGGTAAAGGGACTCGTTTAGGTAGTATGACAGCCGACATTCCCAAATCCTTTGTCGAAATAAAAGGGAAAAAGCTTATAGACATAAACATAAATATGTTAAAAAAACACGGCATTAACGATATTATTATTGTAACAGGCTGTCATGCGGATATGTTTGAGAAAAAATTTAAAGATACCGAAGGAATAAAATTGGTATATAATCCCTTTTATGGCTTTACAAATGTGATTGGGTCATTCTTCATGGGTATGAATGAATTGAAAAATGATTTTATATATATGCATGCAGATACGCTTTGCGCTCCATCTATACTTGAAGAGCTTATAAAAAACACGGGAGATATTGTCCTTCCTGTAGATACCAAGCCTTGTGACGAAGAGGCTATGAAGGTAAGCTCAGAAAACGGTAAAATTCGTTATATAAGCAAAAAGTTGGATGTAAACAACTGTGACGGAGAATTCATAGGAGTTGCAAAAATCAAGAAGAATGTAATACCTGAGTTAAAAGAAAAAACGGTAAAATTACTTAGAGATGGAGCATTTTCCGAATATTTTGAAGCAGCACTTCAATGTATATTTGATGAAGGCAGTTTTTCGGTGGATATGATCGAAACAGGCAGTCGTTTCTGGGCAGAAATTGATTTTTTGGAGGACTATAAGAGGGCTGAGACAAGTATTATTAAAGAACTGTATGATTTTTAAATAATAATTATTATTTGTTAGATGTAAATATGTTTTGCTAGTCTTTTATATATCACAATAACTTCCATAAAATTAAAAAGGGGTAATACACTTTATTAGAAGTCAAATGCTCCATAGGCGCAAGGGAGGACCTTGGCAGACCTACGACCACGGCGCTGGAGAATAAAGAGAATTTTATGGAGTATATTGAAAAATTAAAATAACAAAATAATAAAAATATAAGTCGGTATGCAGTAATTCAGCCTGCATACCGAGGGTCAATCCCAAAGATTGTGTAAACCTCTAAA
>CANROO010000029.1 GCA_947632235.1 uncultured Clostridia bacterium | reverse complement strand
TCCCCAAAGGACCGCGGGTCGTTGGGGATGGGTGTTTTCCTAGGACCCTGGGTTATTGGGGATAAAAAAGAGGAGATAATTTTCAAGTTAAAGCACTTTATTAATGTTTATATACACGGTCTTATCCTTATAGTTGACCTTTATGTTATGGTCAAGATCTATCTCTGTTCCGAGCGCGCCTTCCGTTTCCCAGTAGTATTCGTTTGCGGAATTATTTACGGATACAGTGACCCAGCGCATACCGTCTGCACTTCCTGTTTCGGTATATGTTTCCGAAATGGTCTTGTCGTTGCCGACAACAGCGTTTTCAGGCACGTTTATATTTATAGTATAGACATTTCCTTTGCCTGTGAAGGATATTCCTCTGCTGCTCCAGTTTACACTGCTCTGCTTTAAATATTGATTGAAGAAAATATCGCTGAGCAGTATGGCTTCGCCCGAAGAAAGGCTTTTTCTGCCCGAAGAATCAATAAGAAATCTCTTCCTGCCCGAATATTCGCAGTTGAGTTCCAAACCCTTTTCCCTGGGCACAAAATAGCCGTTCCAATCGCCAAGAGGACTGAAGCCAGTGAAATAATAAGTATTTCCTTTAGGCGATACTATCTTTACATATCCGTAGCCGTATTCATTGGCAGGGAGGTAATGGTTCCTGCTTACAGTATATTCCCTTGCATTTGTTATATCCAGTTCGACATAGCTGTCGGAACGGGTTATGACCTTCATACCGTCAAGACTGTATACGCCTGCGGGTTTAAGAGCATAGTTGGCAAGATAAGCGGGAAGGCTCCTGTAATTATTGCTGTACAATATGGCATTCGCAGCATATCTTCTGAAGGCTTTTTCATAATATGTATTGTAATAGTAAGAGCCTGTTTCATTATAGCTTATGCCTTCGGATATATCCAGCGCCTGAATATCGGGATTTAAATACGATATATGTGATGTCTCCGGAGCCTGCATAGTCATATCGTCGTGAATATACCATACAGCATTTGTACAGCTTTTTACATATGTCTCATAGTCCTGTATTTTTTTGTCATAGAACTGTTTTTCCTCTGCGGAGCATTTGCCCGTTTTTATCATTTTGTCCGTAAAGCTGTTAAGTGCCTCGCTCACTGCCAGAGTTTCAGCGTTAAGTTCCTTTGTGGCGTTTATGTACACACTGTCATCTGCGCCGTAAGCATAAGATGCCAACATGGCCGCGGCTGCAGCAAAAAGCACTATAAATCTTTTTACCAATTATGTCGCCTCCAATACGATATCAGTGTCTGAAGTGGCGCATACCCGTGAATACCATGGCAATACCGTACTTATTGCAGGCATCTATGCTTTCCTGATCTCTTACGGAGCCGCCCGGCTGTATGATAGCAGTTATGCCTGCCTTTGCGGCAGCCTCAACACAGTCGCTGAACGGGAAGAAGGCATCGCTCGCAAGCACAGCGCCCTTTACGGCGTCTGCTCCGAGCTGTGTTGTGCCGTGGTCTATAGCCTGCTCTGTTGCCCATATCCTGTTTACCTGTCCGGGGCCTACGCCTACGGACTGCTTATCCTTGCCTATCGCAATACCGTTTGACTTGGTATATTTAACTATCTTCCATGTGAAGAGGAGATCCTCCATTTCCTTTTCTGTGGGCGCTCTGTCGGTAACTACCTTCACCTCGCCGTCAAGAAGCTTGTTGTCTATGTCCTGAACGAGTATGCCGCCGCTTACCTTCTTTACATCAAAGGCAGTCTCGGGCTGTTTTTTGTCAAGGTGGTCAAGCTTGAGAAGCCTTATGTTCTTCTTCTGTGTGAGGACTTCAAGAGCGTCATCATCAAAGCTGGGAGCAAGGATTATCTCAAGGAAAATCTTTGACATTTCTTCCGCAGTTGCCTTGTCTATGGTTCTGTTGGAGCATACTATACCGCCGAATATTGAAACGGGGTCTGTGCTGTAAGCCTTTGTATAAGCCTCGTATATATCCTTACCGCTTGCAACACCGCAGGGATTTGAATGCTTGCAGGCAACTATGGTGGGCTCGTCATATTCCTTAAGAAGCTCGAGAGCGCCGTGAGTATCGTTTATGTTGTTGAACGAAAGCTCCTTGCCGTGGAGCTGTTCAATACCCGTGAGCATACCCTCGTTTGCTCCGACCTCCTTGTAGAAGGCCGCTGCCTGATGAGGATTTTCGCCGTAACGCATATCCTGTACCTTTTCAAATGTCATGGATATGGTGTCGGGGTACTTGGGAAGACCTGCTTTATCCCTTAAATAATTGGCTATCATAGAGTCATAATATGCCGTGTGATTGAACACCTTAGCCGCAAGATAGAAATTGGTCTCAACGCTTACCTTGCCGTTATTTGTAAGCTCTTCAAGCACCTTGTCATAGTCGGCAGGGTCTATAATAACGGACACATCCTGATAGTTCTTTGCCGCTGCTCTGAGCATTGTGGGGCCTCCGATGTCTATATTTTCTATAGCCTCGGCAAGAGTAACGCCGGGCTTCATTATAGTCTGCTTGAAGGGATATAAATTGACAATAACAAGGTCGATAAGGTCTACATTGAGCTCCTTTACCTGTGCCATATGCTCGGGATTGCTCCTCATAGCCAGAAGTCCTGCGTGGATATTGGGATGAAGAGTTTTTACTCTGCCGTCAAGGCACTCGGGGAAGCCCGTCACCTCGGATATGCCTATAACGGGAAGCCCTGCTTCCTTAAGCTTGTTATATGTACCGCCCGTAGAAACTATCTCAATTCCAAGTAAATTGAGCTTCTTTGCAAATTCGACTATACCTGTCTTGTCCGATACGCTTATTAATGCTCTCATAATTGTCCTCCTTTTGAATAAACGCCGTAGATAAATAAAAAATGCCGTACCGCTCCAAACATTTATGCCCAGACGGTCGGCTTGAAACACTGCACTCCCCCGTGGTCTGTCCACAATTCCGTCAGTCATGCAGCTTATATATTTAATATAACAATTTTAATATATTTTGTCAATATGTCAAAAGTAAACTTATCTTTACATTTTATTACGTATTCGGAAACATTCTCTGTCTTACGGCCTCATATATGAGTATTCCGCCGGCTACGCCTGCGTTCATACTCTCGGCATTACCGGGCATGGGTATTTTAACAAGACATTCCGCTTCATCCGTCAGCTCATCGCTTATGCCGTTGGCTTCGTTGCCTATGAATATTGCACAGCCCTGCGTCATATCCACGCTGTAGGGCGCAAGGAAGCCTCTGAGGTGGGAAACGACCGTCATTATACCCTTTTCGTTAAGTCCGCACATAAGCTCATATACATCTGTATTTCTGTAAATTGGCAGATGAAATATAGAGCCCATTGTGGCGCGTATCACCTTGGGGTTATATATATCCACACAGCCCGGCGATAAGAACACAGCGTCCGCTCCGGCGGCATCGGCCGTTCTTATTATAGTGCCCATGTTGCCGGGATCTGTCACATTTTCAAGCACTATGTAAAGCGGTGACTTGTCATTATCGGTAGCGAGAGGTTCGCTGTCCTTTATGTGACATACTGCCATTATGCCCTGCGGATTTACTGTCCCGCACACGGATGAAAAAAGCTTGTCGCTGAATAAATATACATTATCATATTTATCCGTGCTTCCCTTGTAGCTTTCGGAAACTACTATGTAGGCTATGTCCTCCGCAGAGGGTATTTCCGATATAAGTCTTTCGCCCTCCAGAAGAAAGAGCTTTCTTTTCTCCCTGTCCTTTTTGTTTGAAAGGCTTTTTATTTCCTTCGCTATTTTATTTTGAGCGCTGTCTATACGATGCATTTTATCACCTTAGCTGTTGAACGACTGTATTTTGCTGTTTTCGCCTATTATGACAAGCATGCTGTCCTCTTTTATTATAGTCTGGGGCACGGGAGAAACGAGCACATCCTCATTTCTCTTTATGGCTACGATGTTAAAGCCGTATTCCGCACGGATATTGGCTTCCTTTATGGAAAGCCCTACCCACTCATGAAGAGGCTTTATTTCAGCCATGGCGTACTTGTCCGAAAAGCTTATATACTCTATTACATTCGTTGTGGTAAGATTTATGGCAAGCCGTCTGCCCGAGTCCATTTCGGGCATGATAACGGTGTCTGCGCCTATCTTTTCGAGTATTTTCTTTTCCGCCAGGTTCTGAGCCTTTGCTATAATGTGTCTTACACCGGCTTCCTTGGCATAGAGCGTTGCCATAACGGCGGATTCAAGGCTGTCGCCTATGGCTATTATAACAACATCGAAGTTATTAAGTCCAAGCGCCGCAACGGCGTTTTCGTGAGTGACATCCGCCTGCACCACCTTTGTGACAAAGGGCTCCATTTCCTTTACTATCGCCATGCTTTTGTCACAGCAGAACACATCAAAACCGCTTTCCACAAGCGTCTTTGTGACTGCCCTTCCAAATCTGCCCAAGCCTATAACGGCAAACTGTTTTTTTCTGTTCATATTCTCCTCCTTAGCCAACTATCAAGCTTCCCTCGGGATAATGTATATTATTTTCCGATGTATAACGGTTCCTTGTGAGCGATATTGCAAGAGATATAGGACCTATCCTGCCTATATACATACAAATGACGATAACAAGCTTGCCCCAGCCCGAAAGAAACGGCGTTATGCCCGTTGAAAGACCCACCGTGCCTATTGCGGACACTACCTCGTAAACTATATCCATAAGCTCAAATTCTCCGCCTCGGTTTATCATAAGCCCTGCTTCCGTTTCGGAAAGTATTACAATGGATACCGCTACTACCAACATCATCATTATAACAATAGAAAGGGATTTTTGCAATATATCCATACCTATTTTTCTGTTGAAGGCGTTTATTTCCTCATTGCCCTTTACAAGCGAAATGACTGCAATTATTATGACGGCTAATGTGACTGTTTTGGCACCGCCCGCAGTACCTGCGGGAGAACCGCCTATGAACATCAGCACTGTGCTTATTATCTTTGTGGAATACTCCATTGCGCCCTGATCTATTGTGAAAAAACCCGCAGTCCTCAATGTGACGGACTGGAAAAAGGCGCTCAGTATCTTTTCATGGAATTTCATACAGCCTATTGTGCCGACATTGTTCCATTCAAATATAAGCGTAAAAAGCGCGCCCGAAAGTATGAGAACACCGGTGGTTACTATAACGACCTTGGACTGCAGTCTGAGCCTGCTGAATGAAAACTGCGATGTATGCTTATTCATAAATATATTTCTGAGCATTCTGCCTATATCCATGACAACGGGAAAGCCCAGACCGCCCGTTATTATAAGAAGCATAATGGTAAGATTTACGGTCAGATCTCCCGAGTAGTCCGAAAAGCTGTTCGCCCCTATTATGTCAAAGCCTGCATTGCAGAAGGCTGTTATGCTGTGGAACACTCCCCTGTATATACTGCCTGCAACGCCGTAATCGGGCAGGAACTTAAATGCCAGTATTACTGCGCCTATGAGCTCCGCTGACATGGCGAATATAAAAAGGCTCTTTGCAAAGCTTATAAGCCCCACGCTCTCGTTAATGTTGAAGGATTCCTGTATGACGGATCTTTCGCGCATGGTTATTTTCTTTCCCAATGCCAGAAAGATCATGGTCACAAAGCTCATGAAGCCGAGGCCGCCCAGCTGAACAAGGAGCATTATGACGCACTGCCCGAAAACCGACCAGTATGCTGAGGTATTTACCACCACAAGACCCGTTATACACACGGCGGAAGCGGAAGTAAAGAGCGCATCTATTGTAGGCGTCCATTCGCCCGAGGCGGACGAGAACGGGAGCATGAGCAAAAATGTGCCCGAAAGTATGGTTATAAGAAAGCCAAGCATTATTATCTGCGTTGCTCTCAGCTTATCCAGAAAATTTTTCACTGTATTTATCTCCTTAAAAAAATATAAAGGTATTGTAAAAAAACAAAAAAAATGATAAAATGATAATTATTATAGTTATAGTATACTATATTTTGAAAATTTTGCAAGTAATTGAGGTGAAAAAAATATGTCCGGTTCGGCCTACGGCAATATATTTAAAATATCTACCTTCGGTGAATCGCACGGCAAGGCGCTCGGAGTCATAATAGACGGCTGTCCCGCAGGCATTGAATTGACTGCAGAGGACATACAGCGCGATATGGACAGGCGAAAGCCCGGCTCCAACAAATACGGCACCAAAAGGCAGGAAAGCGACAGCATTGAGATTCTCTCGGGCGTATTCGAGGGAATTACCACCGGCACGCCCATAGCGCTTATGCTCATGAATACCGACCAGAGGTCAAGGGATTACTCCGATATATGCGATATATACAGACCCGGTCACGCAGACTACTGCTATGACCAAAAATACGGCATAAGGGATTACAGAGGCGGAGGACGCTCGTCAGCAAGGGAAACATCTGCAAGAGTTGCGGCAGGAGCAGTGGCAAGGAAGCTTTTGAAGGAAGTCAACATAGATGTCTGTGCCTATACCATAGCAATAGGAAATGTAAGAGCCGAAAGCATAGATATTGAAAAGCGCTTTGACAATCCGCTGTGTATGCCCGACATGAACGCTTATGAGAAAGCCTCGGCTCTGCTTGACGAGGCTATGAAGGACTGTGATTCCGTGGGCGGAATTATAGAGTGCTGTGTTACGGGACTGCCTGCAGGGCTGGGCGAGCCTGTTTTCGATAAGCTTGACGCCTGCATTTCAAAGGCAGTCATGTCTATGGGAGCGACAAAGGGCATTGAATTCGGCGACGGCTTTAAGGCTTCGGAGAGCAGAGGCTCATATAACAACGACAACTTCTATATGTCGGAGGGCAAAGTAAAAAAGAAGACTAACCATTCGGGCGGAGTTCTCGGAGGTATGTCGGACGGCGGCAGCCTTATATTCAGAGCAGCCTTCAAGCCCACGCCGTCTATAGCAAAACAGCAGGAAACAGTTAATAAATACGGCGAGGAAAAGCAGATAAGAATAAAGGGAAGGCACGACCCCATTGTTGTGCCAAGAGCCGTTGTCGTAGTGGAGGCAATGACGGCAATAACACTTGCAGACTTACTTCTTCGGAATATGTCTGCAAAAATGGATAATGTCAAAAAAATATATTTATAAAAGAAACAAATGAAAGGATGACAAAAAATGAGCAAAATAAACACAAAGGTAACGGACAGCGTAAATTTCTTTATGGGAAACAAGCCTTCGGAGCTTACGGCAAAATACGGCAGTCCCCTGTATGTATATAACGAGAAAATACTCAGGCAGAGATGCAGAGATATTAAAAATCTTGTAAAATATCCGCACTTCAGCATAAACTATTCCGCAAAGGCAAACAGCAGTATAGCCTTTCTTGAAATAGTGAGAGAGGAGGGTCTTAATGTTGACGCCATGAGCCCCGGCGAGATATATGTTGAGCTTAAGGCAGGCTTCAGGCCCGAGCAGATATTCTATATAAGCAACAATGTGTCTAAAGAGGAAATGCAGTTTGCAATAGACCACAATGTGACCATGAGCGTTGACTCTCTTTCACAGCTTGAACAGTACGGACAGATAAATCCCGGCGGAAAAATTGCCGCAAGATTCAACGGAGGCATAGGCGCAGGTCATCATGAAAAGGTGATCACGGCAGGCAAAAAGACAAAGTTTGCCATAAATCCCGAAAATATACCCGAATTCAAGGAAATACTCAAAAAATATGATCTTAAGCTTGTGGGGATAAATCAGCACATAGGCTCGCTTTTTATGGAGGGTGAAAAATATGTGGAGGGCGTAAAGGCAATACTCAACATAGCAAAACAGTTTGACGATATTGAGTTTGTGGATCTCGGCGGAGGCTTCGGCATACCGTATGAAAAGCTTAACGACCAGCCGCGCCTTGACCTTGAAGCTCTCGGAAAAGAGCTTGACAAGGTGTTTGAGGAATTTGTAAAGGACTACGGCAAGGAGATAACCTTCAAGGTAGAACCCGGCAGATATATTTCAGCCGAATGCTCCGTGCTTCTCGGCACCGTACATGCAATAAAGTACAATCATGAGGACAAATATGCCGGCACGGATGTGGGCTTTAATGTGCTCCAAAGACCTATCATGTACGATTCTCACCACGACATAGAGGTATATAACGACAGCGACAAGACGGAGGATATAACGGTTGTCGGTAATATATGCGAATCGGGAGATATAATCGCAAAGCACAGGATATGCCCCGAAATGCACGTGGGCGATACAATAGGTATTCTCGATGCGGGAGCTTACGGCTACTGCATGGCATCCAACTACAACAACAGGCTCCGCCCTGCCGAAGTTCTCATAAGAGAGGACGGAAGCGTTAAGCTCATAAGAGAAAGAGATAAGCTTGAAGACCTGTTAAAGGGTATGCATGGCTTGAATGAATAAAAAGGAGGTAATGACTGTGACACCTGTGGAAAGATATAACAAGACGCTTGCCGAGCAGGCAATAGCCGGACTTGAAAAGAGAAACATGAAGGGCTATTACGCAGAGACAAAGGAGGAAGCAGTTAAGCTTGCCCTCTCCCTCATACCCGAGGGAAGCGTAATAAGCTGGGGCGGTTCTGCAACGCTTTCGGAGACTGGACTTATAGAAAAGCTCAAAGCGGGCAATTACAACTGCCTTGACAGGAGCGATGCAAAGGACAGAGAGGGAATGGAAGAAATAGCTCACAAGGCTTTAAGCGCAGATTATTTCCTTATGAGCACAAACGCAATGACTGCCGACGGTCAGCTTATAAATATAGACGGCAACGGCAACAGAGTCGCCGCCCTCATATACGGACCCAAAAATGTGATTGTGCTTGCGGGCATAAACAAGATATGCTCCACATATGAGGCTGCGCTTGAAAGAGCCAGAAACAAGGCTTCCGTGCCTAACGCCATGAGATTTGAATGTAACACTCCCTGCCTCAAGACGGGAAAATGTATGGACTGTCTTAGCGTGGACACGGTATGCTGTCAGTTCGTACACACCAGATTTTCAAGGGTAAAGGACAGAATAAAGGTAATAATAATAGGCGAAAGTCTTGGATTTTAATTAAAATAAAGGGAGAATGCTCATGCAGTGTTCTCCCTTTTTTATAACATCGGCTCACAGATGAGCATATAAATATAACAGAGGCAAATATTTTGAACAATATCAAAAATTTTTCTTGACGAAGCGCCGTAATATGAGTATAATAGTATTGTTATATGTTGTCGGGGTGTAGCGTAGTTTGGTAGCGCGCAGCGTTCGGGACGCTGAGGTCGCAGGTTCAAATCCTGTCACCCCGATTTTTTTATGAAGGAAATGCTTGCTTGCATTTCTTTTTGTTTGATTGAAGAGGCTAAAGCTTTGTCAATGTCCGAAACAGCTTATATTATAAATAACACAAAAAAGCCTGCAAACACGAGGTTTGCAGGCTTTTTTAGTAGCGAGAGGCGGACTTGAACCGCCGACCTTCCGGGTATGAACCGGACGCTCTAGCCAGCTAAGCTATCCCGCCGCGGATGGGAACAATAGGGCTCGAACCTATGACCCCCTGCTTGTAAGGCAGATGCTCTCCCAGCTGAGCTATGCTCCCATGGCTTGCCGGACTTTTCCAAGCTCGGACACAAACATTATTTTATCATACAATTATTGTATTGTCAACAATTTTTTGTATTTTTTATTTATTTTGATGTAAAATCATATATTAACTCACCAAAGACAAATAAGGTCATTATCGTTTTGACATGATAAAAAATATTTACAATATTACTGTTTAAAAAACAGTTGTATTTTATGGGATTTGTGTTAAAATTTAATTATATTCAACCAAATTCAGGAGGATATTATGAGATACATAAAAGAATTGACTGACAATGAAAGAATAGTGGGCTTTTATCTCTGCAAGCAGAGGCAGAGCTTCAAATCACAGAAGACGGGAAAGAACTACCTCTCGCTCACGCTTTCGGACAAGACGGGAAGCATAAACGGAAAGGTATGGGACATAACAAGGGACATACAGAGCTTTTCCGAGGGTGATTTTATAAAAATAGACGCCCTTGTGCATACGTTCAACAATGAGCTCCAGCTCAACATCAGGAAAATAAGGCGCGCCGAAGAGGGAGAGTATGATGAGGCCGACTATATCCCGGCAACCGACAAGGATGTAAATAAGCTTTATGACAGAATAAAGGAATTTATAGGATCAATACAGGAGCCCTATATAAAAAAGCTTCTCATAAATATATTTATTGAAAACAAAGAGATCGCCGAAAAGTTCAAAAAGCATACTGCCGCAAAGGCAATGCACCACAACTATCTGGGAGGTCTTATAGAGCACACGGTCTCCGTTACGGAGCTTTGCGAGGCATTTGCCGGGCATTACAAGAGCGTAAACAGGGATATACTCATAGCTACGGCGCTTCTGCACGATATAGGCAAGATAAAGGAGCTTTCCGACTTCCCCGCGGCAGACTATACGGACGACGGCGAGCTTTTGGGTCATATTGTGATGGGCTGTGAATTTATAGGCAAGGAAGCGGAGAAAATAGAAGGCTTTCCGCATCAGCTGCGCTCGCTCATACAGCACAGTATACTTGCGCATCACGGCGAATACGAATACGGTTCTCCCAAGCTTCCCAGAACGCTTGAAGCGTTTTTGCTTCACTGTGCCGATGATACCGATGCAAAGGTCAAAATGCTTGAGACCGCTATAGACGATAATGCCACAAACAGCGTTTGGGCAGGCTACAACAAGATATTTGCAAGAAACATAAGAAAGACCGAGTATTAAAATATGGCTGTAAAAAAGAACGAAATATACAACATAAAAATAACGGATATAGGAACACACGCAGAGGGTATAGGCAAGATTGACGGCTATACTCTCTTTGTCAAAAATACGCTTCCCGGAGAGGAAGCAAGGGTTGTTGCCGTAAAGACAAACAAAAGCTACGGCTACGGCAGAGCGCTCGAAATAACAAAGCCCTCGCCATACAGGACAGAACCTCTCTGTCCCATAGCAGGAAAATGCGGCGGCTGCACTCTTCAGCACATGGAATACGGCGCACAGCTCGAATATAAGAGAAACAAGGTTTTGCAGAATTTAAAGCGTATAGGCGGTTTTGAGGATATAGAGGTCGGACCCGTCATAGGCATGGAAACACCTTATAACTACAGAAACAAGGCGCAGTATCCCGTGGGAGAGGATAAAAACGGCATAAATATAGGCTTTTATTCTCTTGGCTCTCACAAGATCGTAAATTGCAGCAGCTGTATAATAGGAAGCAAGGCAAACGGCGAAATTATAAGAGCCATAAGGGGCTTTATGGAGAAAAACGGAATTTCCGCATACAATGAGGAAAGCGGTAAAGGAACGATAAGGCATATACTCATAAGAGAAGGCTTCGGCACGGGTGAAATAATGGTATGTCTTGTTGTGAACGGAAAAAGCTTTAAGTACAAAAACGAGCTTATAAAATGCCTTAAAAATATCAAAAACATTCGCTCCGTGATAATAAACTACAACAGCACAAGGTCAAATGTCATTATGGGCGGCAGGTGCGAGACCGTATGGGGAGAGGACTGCATAACAGACAGCATAGGCGATCTTACATTCAATATATCTGCCCTATCCTTCTTTCAGGTAAATCCCAAGCAGACATACAAGCTCTATTCAAAGGCGCTTGAATTTGCTCAGCTAAGCGGAAGCGAAACGGTTATAGATGCTTACTGCGGTATAGGCTCAATTTCTCTTTTTCTGGCACAGAAGGCAAGGAAGGTGTACGGCATTGAGATAGTCGGCGATGCCATAGCAGATGCAAAAATAAATGCCGAAAAAAACGGCATTAAAAATGTCGAATTTATAGAGGGCAAGGCGGAGGATATAGTGCCGAAGCTCTATAATGAAAAGGGTGTAAAGCCCGATGTAATTGTTGTGGATCCTCCGCGCAAGGGCTGTGCAAAAAGCCTTTTGGATATGATGAGAACTATCGCTCCAAGGAAAATAGTGTATGTCAGCTGCGACAGCGCTACACTTGCAAGGGATCTTAAAATACTCTGCGAGGGCGGAAGGTATAATATCGATAAGGTCCGGCCCGTGGATATGTTCCCGCATACGGGGCATGTGGAGTGCGTGGCGGCGGTGTCGAGGAAAGAATAATAAAGTGTAGATAGTGCTAATCTTAATATAACAATTTTTGTTATTAAAACTATAAATCAATACAAAAAGATGAATTAATTTAAAGGAGGTACAAAAATGTCAAAATTAAACATTGACCAGAAAAGTGTTTTAGCTCTTTTCAGTGAAAAGAAGGCTGATTTTCTTATACCGGATTATCAAAGACCATATGCATGGAATGAAAAAGAGTGTCAGACCTTATGGGATGACCTATTTCTGTTTTCATTTCCGGACAATGATTGTGACAAATTTAACAGCAAAAATGATGAATACTTTCTAGGTCCTATAGTCACATTCAAAAATGATGACGGAAAAATGGAAATTATTGACGGACAGCAACGTCTGACTACGCTTATGTTGCTTTTACGTGCTTTTTATGATAAATATGGGAACATGAAAAATGACAGAGCAGTAAAAACAAGTAAGTTTATCGAACAATGCATTTGGAAAACTGACGAATTCGGCGATCCGGATAAAACTGCTCTAAAAATAAATTCGGAAGTTGCAACAGATAAAGAAAAAGATGAATTCCTTAATATTCTTAAAACAGGTATTGTTACCGACAAAGAAAAAAGCAGTTATGCAAACAACTACCGTTTTTTTCAGAAAGAAATAGCAAAGTTTCTTAATACCTATCCCGATTGGTTTTCATTCTTTCCGATTCGTATAATGAACAACTGCATTTTGCTTCCTATAGAAGCTGAATCTCAAGATACGGCTCTGCGTATTTTCTCAACACTTAATGACAGAGGAAAGCCTTTGTCCGATGCTGACATATTTAAAGCACAGTTTTATAAATACTATTCACAAAAAAATGAAAAAGAAACTTTTATACAAAAGTGGAAATCTCTGGAAGCATTGTGTGATTCTATTTTTCATCCTATCGTTGGAACACCTATGGATGAAATATTCACCAGATATATGTATTATGAAAGAGCAAAGCAGGGAAATAAGTCATCAACAACTGAAGCTCTTCGCAAATTTTATGAAAAAAATAATTATATTCTTTTGAAAAATGATCAGACATTTGAAAATATAATTGATCTTGCTAATTTTTGGAATGATGTACAAGACCAAAATGTTGATAGATTTTCCGACAGAATACTCAGAAGATTATTCGTATTGAATTATGCACCTAATGGAATGTGGACATATTTTGTATCTGTCTACTATATGGCTAACAGAGATTCCGAAGGTATGCTTGATGATGAAGCATTCTATCAATTTTTGAATAAAATTACAGCTTTCATTTGGGCGTATGCGGTCACAAACCCCGGTGTTAATGCATTACGTACACCTATATTTGCCGAAATGATCAATATTGTAAACGGCAGAACTGTAACTTTTAACGAGTTTTTATTCCAAACTCAACAGGTACAAAATGCTTTTCAGAATTATTCCTTCAGTAATAATCGAGCCATTACCAAATCAATGTTGACTTGGTGGGCATTTCAAGATTCAGAGCAGGAATTATTGTCTTTAGAAAGTGTTTTAGAAATAGAACACATTTATGCCCGCAACAGACAAGAAAAAGAACATTCTCTCTCAAATTCCAGGAATGTCGAAGTCCTTGGAAATAAGGCATTGTTGGAAAAACGTATAAACATCAGAGCCTCCGATTATAGATTTGAAGATAAAATAAAATATTATATAGGTTTTGAAAATGCTCGCAGACAGAAAAAAGAGGGTACTAAGATCAGAGAACTGGCTATTCTTGCCACAACTGCAACAGATTTCACAGAATCAGATATAGTTCAACGTAATGCAAAGATTATTTTTGGTTTTATTGATTTCATGCACAGTAATGGTTTGTTAAATGAGAAATAATAAAAAAACCGGATAATTTAGAGCAAATAACGCTGAATAACATATCTAAAAGAGTAACAATTAAATATCAATATTTACCGCCAATAAATATCCCCCGGCTTAGCCGGGGGTTTTTCATATGCGCCTTAAAGGCTCTTTTTACTAGCAGCCCCTTAAGGGGCATATTAGACCGACACTCGCAAAACATTTTTGCCTGCTATCCGTTAGAACGGGTTTTTACTACTTCGTTTCAAACGGATCATAATTCTCCAATGTCATTTGATCTGTTTCTTTGTCTTCTTTCAATTGATTTGCAATATATTCCTTTATTGCTTTTGTGTTCTTGCCTACTGTGTCTACATAATATCCTCTGCACCAAAATTGCCTGTTCCTGTACTTGTATCTCAGATTTCCCCATTTTTCATATATCATCAGGCTACTTTTCCCTTTTAAATATACCATTATACTTGATACTGAATACTTTGGCGGTATTTCTATTAACATATGTACATGATCCGGACATACCTCTGCTTCTATTATGTTTATTCCTTTCCATTTACACAGTTGTCTTAATATCATTCCTATTTCTAATCTCTTTGTCTCGTAAAATATTTTTCTCCTATACTTTGGTGCAAACACTACATGATACTTGCAATTCCATTTTGAATGTGATAAACTATGAATGTCTTTTGACATAACGTTAGCCTCCTTTTGATTCCTTTTGCGCTTGTCGGTCGCAATTCTTATTATATCAAAGGAGGCTTACTTTGAATACTCATCGCTTAAGCTTTTTTAAACTCCCCGGACTATCCGGGGGTTTTCTTTATACAAAAAACCACCCGACATATTAAATACCGAGTGGTTTTTTATTGACCTATTTATTTTTAAGCTGTTTCATTACTTCCGACAGTACGATGCCTATTTTGTCATTTATTACAAGCGAGGCCTGTGTATCATATGATGTGGCGCTCTTATTTATAAGGACAAGCTTATTGCCTCTGTATATGCCCACAAGGCCTGCCGCAGGATAGACTACGAGAGATGTTCCGCCGACTATGAGCACATCAGCGCTGCGTATTGCCGAATATGCGCCGTTCCATGTGGCATCGTCAAGGCCTTCCTCATAGAGCACGACATCCGGCTTTATAACGCCTCCGCACTTACTGCAGTGAGGCACGCCGTCCATGGCCATTATATCCTCGGCGCTGTAGAAGCTATGACACTTCATGCAGTAGTTTCTGTGGACACTGCCGTGGAGCTCATAAACCTTTTTGTTGCCTGCAAGCTGATGAAGACCGTCTATATTCTGAGTGACAACGGCTTTGAGCTTTCCCATCTCTTCCAGCTCAGCAAGAGCATAATGCGCGGGATTGGGCTTTGCGTCAAGGCATATGAGATTTTTCTTGTAATAATCAAAAAATATCTCTTTGTTTCTGTCGAAAAACGTTCGGCTTATAAGCACCTCGGGCGGATAGCCGTATTCATTCTTCGCGGCATAAAGTCCGTCGGCGCTTCTGAAATCGGGGATGTTGCTTTCCGTGGAAACGCCTGCACCGCCCAGAAATACTATGTTATTGCTTTCTCTTATTATATCGGTAAGCTTCCTTTTTTTTCATAAAATTACCCTCTTTCTTTTTTGACCCTTTCTACAAACCTTGCTATTATTTCAAGAGCTACCCTTATTTCCTCAACGGAATAAGCATAAGAGCACCTTATAAAGCCCTCTCCGCACTCGCCGAAGGCAGTACCCGGCACAACTGCGACCTTTTCCTCAAAGAGCAGTCTTTCGCAAAATTCATCTGAGCTTAAGCCCGTTGACTTTATGCAAGGGAAGAGATAGAATGCCCCCTGAGCGTCATAGCAGTCAAGCCCCATATCCAGAAAGCCCTTGCGCATAAATCTGCGGCGACGGTCATATTCTCTGCGCATAGCCTCAACATCATCATCACAGTTTTTAAGCGCTTCCACAGCCGCGTGCTGGCTTGTGGTGGGCGCACACATTATGCAATATTGATGTATCTTGACCATAGCGGACATTATATCCTTGGGTCCTGCCGCATAACCGAGTCTCCAGCCCGTCATGGCATAAGCCTTTGAAAAGCCGTTTATTACTACGGTCTTGTCGCGCATATAGTCTATGGAAGCAATGGACACATGCTTTTTTCCGCCATATGTAAGCTCGGAATAGATTTCATCGCTTATGACAAGTATGTCCTTATCCTTCAAAAATTCTGCAAGAGAAAGAATATCGCTTTCTTCCATTATTGCGCCCGTAGGATTGTTGGGGAAAGGCAAAATAAGCGCCTTTGTCTTGGGAGTTATTTTGTCCTTTATATCATCTACTGTAAGTTTAAAGCTGTTTTCCGCCTTGGTGTTGACCACTATCGGCACACCGTCTGCCATCGACACGCAGGGCTTGTAGCTTACATATGAAGGCTCGGGCACAAGCACCTCGTCGCCCACATTTATAATAGCTCTTAAAGCAAGGTCAATGCTCTCGCTTGCGCCTACTGTTACTATTATTTCGTCCTTGGGACAGTATGTGCAGTTTATCTTTCTTTGGAGGTATTTGCTTATTTCCTCTCTCAGCTCCATAAGTCCCGAATTGGAGGAATAGACCGTTCTTCCCTTTTCAAGGTTATATATGCCCTTTTCTCTTATTGCCCAAGGCGTTTCAAAATCGGGCTCGCCCACGCCGAGGGATATAACTCCCTCCATTTCACTTGCTATATCAAAAAATTTTCTTATACCCGAAAAAGGCATAATTCTGACCTTATCGGCTATAAAGTCCTGTGGTTTCATCATGGTGTAACAATCATCCTTTCGTCATCCTCGCGCTTTTTCTCGATGACAACACCATGATCCTTATACTTCTTAAGCACAAAGTGAGTAGCCGTGCTAAGAACATTATCTATGGGTGAAAGCTTATTCGAGATAAAGCTTGAAATTTCGCTTATATTTTTGCCGTCCATCATAACAAGCAGATCGTATGAGCCTGCCATAAGATAAACCGCCTTGACCTCGTCAAAGAGATATATCCTTTCGGCAATTTTTTCAAAGCCCCTGTCTCTCTGGGGTGTAACCTTTACCTCTATCATGGCTGTTACAAACTCCCTGTCGGTCTTGTCCCAGTTTACAAGGGTGGTATATCCGCATATAATATTATCCTTTTCCATGCTGTCCATAGCCGCCGCGACCTCATCGACAGTCGCCCCGAGCATGGCAGCCATATCCTCAAGGCTTACTCTGCTGTTCTTTTCCAAAATTTCAAGTATTTCTGTTTTAATGTTCTGCATAGCACAGTAATCTCCCTTCTGAAATTTATATTAATTATACTATATGTTCTGCGTAAAGTCAAATTGACAAGTACACACAGCTATTTATTATCCGTAATATTGCCTATCTCCGCTTCAGCTTCAAGCCTCAGCTGTTCAAGATTGTCCACGGAAACGGGCAGGTCTTCAAGAGAAGAAAAGCCGAAATATCTTAAAAATTCATCCGTGGTGCCGAACAATATAGGCTTACCGGGGGCATCAAGTCTGCCCTGCTCGCTCACAAGCCCATATTCCACAAGTCGGTTTACGGCATGATCTGCGCTGACTCCCCTTATTTCCTCAATTTGCCCCTTAGTGACAGGCTGTTTATAGGCAATAATGGCAAGGGTTTCAAGAAGTGTGGTTGAAAGAGTTTTTCTTGTAGGCGCCTGATAGAGCTTTTTGATGTAATCAAAACAATTTTTGTCGGTACACATCTGATAGCCTTCGCCTACCCGTATTATTCTGATACCCCTATTCTCATAAGTATATTTATCCGAAAGATTATCTATCACGCTTTTAAGCGTATTTTCATCCTGCTCCGTTGCATATGCAATATCTTTGAGAGCGACGGTTTCGCCCGATGCAAAAAGTATTGCCTCTATGACCGATTCAAGCTCCTGTATAGTCATTTTCAGCCCGCCTCCTCATAAGCTATTATAGTTATATCCTCAAAGTTTTCCTCCTGAACTATGCTTATCTGTTTTTCCTTTATCATCTGCAGCATGGCAAGGAAGGTAGTAACTATTTCATTTTTGCTGCTGTCATCTCTGAAAGCCGAAAAGAAGCTGAAACGCTTTTTTCTTGAAACAAGCTCTTTAAGCGCCGTCACCTTCTGTTCAAGAGTGAACTCTTCTCTGTCAACGGAATTGAAGGTGCTTCGTATTTTGTCCGTTTTGAGCTCTCTGCGCCTTAAAACCTCCCTAAAGGCTCTGAACAACAATTCGCCCGTTGCTCCGTTTAATATATCGGAGGCTTCCTTGGGAACATCCTGCCTTATCTTATTTATAAGCTCGGCATCGCTGTCTTTATAATATGTATAGCCCGCATTTTTTTGCTTTATGTCAAAGTCTTCGGCAATGCCCTTGAAGCGCTTGTATTCTATAAGACGCCTTACAAGCTCCTCTCTGGGGTCGAGCTCTTCATTGTTTTCATCGACCTCCACGGGAAGAAGAAGCTTTGACTTTATTTCAATCAAGGTGGCGCCCATAACAAGAAATTCGCTAATATTCTCCATATTATACTGATCCATCTTGTTTATATATTCCAGATACTGCTCCGTGACAAGGGCAATGGGAATATCATAAATATCAATTTTGTTTTTGACTATAAGGCTGTAAAGCAGATCCATGGGACCCTCGAACACTTCGAGCCTTATCTGTGTGCCGGCATTGTCATTCATATAAAAACCTCATTAAAAAAGCTATAGAAGCTATACTATTATATTTACTATCACATCGAGCACGCGTGGAAGAAGACCCAGCACAAGCAGAAAAACAATAAATATCTGCAGGGGCTTTTCATACTGCGAGTATGCTATTGACTGATTGGGATTTAAAAAACAGCGTATTATATTGCTTCCTGCCATAGGGTATACGGGTAGCAGATTGAACACCGCTATAGCCGCAAAATTTTTTGCCGTAAGCCCAAGAAAAAGCACGGCATATTCTATATATCCCGCATTTCCGATAAGTGCCAGAAGCGCCGCGCATATATTGACGGCTACCGCAAGCACTACGCATATCACAATGGGCGTAACATAGGTGATAAGTATGCCTCTTTTCTTGTTCTTATAATATCTGCTCGAGGTCTCAACGGGATTACCCCAGCCGTAACCGCATATAAGAAACAGTATAAAGCCTATGGGCTCAAAGAATTTAAAGGGGTTCAATGTGAGCATGCCCTGATTTTTGGGAAGCTTATCCCCCTGAAGGGTGGACATTAAGGCCTTTGTAAATTCAAAAACAGTCACAACTATCAATATTGTTACCGCATTGAGCAGAAAATAAATAATTTGGTCTATACCTATCATATACTTCTCCTAATTCTGAATACGCTTGAATTTCTTTTCAAGCTCATACTTGGACATTTCTATTATGGTTGGTCTGCCGTGAGGACAGGTGAAAGGATCTTCTAATTTTAACAGCCTTTGTATAAGCTCCTGTGCCTCGCTGTAGCTTAGCCTGTTGTTGCCCTTTACGGCAGCCTTACAGCTCATGGTGGCTATTGCGTCTTCCTTGGTGTCATATATGCTCTTTATATTTTTATCCGCAAGAGCGTCAATTATATCCATAAAAAAGCTTATATTACCCGGAGAATCGAAAACATAGGGCACGGCTCTTACGGCATATGTCCTCGCTCCGAACTCCTCTATCTCAAAGCCGAAGCTTTCCAGAAGCTCCATATTTTCCTCAACTATGAGCTTTTCGCTCTCGCTCAGGTTTACGGCTATGGGTTGGAGAAGCTGTTGGCTTGAAATGCTGTCGGTCTTGAATTTTTTAATAAGATCCTCATAGAGCGCTCTTTCGTGAGCGGCATGCTGATCTATCATATACATTGTGTCATTCTGTTCGACTATCCAGTAGGTGGCAAAGATCTGCCCTACTATCCTGTAATTTGTAAAAAACGGCTTTCTTGCAGGCTTTTCACCGGCAGTCTGTGCTTTTGGTACCTCCGTTTTTGCATTTTTATCCGTTTTATCGGGTATTTCAGCCTGCGCTGTATCGTTTTTATTATCAGCCTTTTTTATATCATTGTTTTTATCGGCATCGGCATAAAGCTTATCCATGGCGCTTAAAATGCTGTTCTTCTTTTCATCCTTATTCTTGGATGGCTCTTCTCTGAAAGCGTATATATTTTCACTTTTAGGCGCCTCGGGCTTTTTTATGTCCTCAATAGAAGACTGAACTCCCATAGGCTTTGGCTTAGCAGGCTTATCCCATGTGACATCGGGAATCAGCTCCGTCTGCGAAAGCGCCTTTGATACGGCATTATAAACAATATCATACACCATATTTTCATCGGAAAATCTGACCTCAAGCTTTGTGGGATGTACATTTACATCGACTGTGCCCTCGGGGACCTTGAGATCGAGCACAAAAACGGGGAATTTGCCCGTCATGAGCTTTCCCTTGCAGGCCTGTTCGACCGCATTCTGCACTATACCGCTCTTTATATATCTGCCGTTTATAAAGAAATTTTCATAGCTTCTGTTGCCTCTTGAAATTTCGGGCTTTGCAATAAGACCCGTAAGCTCAAAGCCGTCCTTCTTATATCTTATATCCAGCATTTTTGAAGCGGTTTCCCTGCCGTATATATACATTACGACAGTTCTCAGATCTCCATTGCCGTCGGTCTGCAGAATGGTGTTGCCGTTATTTATAAATTTTATTGCAACCTCGGGATGTCCCATGGCAAGCCTTGAAACAGTCTCGGAAACAAGGCTTCCCTCCGCAGCGGGTCTTTTGAGAAATTTTCGCCTTGCAGGGGTGTTATAGAAAAGATTTTTCATTGTAAAGACTGTGCCCTCGTTTGCGGCAGCCTCCTCTTCCCTTTCCACAACTCCGCCGTTTAAAACTATTCTTGTGCCTACGGGGCTGTCGGAGGTTCTTGTGAGCATCTCGGAATTTGACACGGAAGCGATGCTTGAAAGAGCCTCGCCCCTGAAGCCCAGCGTCATTATGTCGTCAAGCTCCTCAAGGCTTCTCAGCTTGCTTGTGGCATGGCGCATGAAGGCAGTGCGCACCTCGTCCGAGGGTATGCCTTTACCGTTGTCTGTTATCCTTATTAAACCTATACCACCGTCCTTTATTTCAACGGTTATGCTGTCGGCTCCCGCATCTATGGAATTTTCGACCAATTCCTTTACAACGGAAGCAGGACGCTCAACGACCTCGCCTGCCGCGATTTTGTTTATAAGACTGTTTTCAAGCAAACGTATGCTGTTCATAGTGAATACCTCTATTCTTTAAGTGAAGCTAAGCGCTGTTTGAGCTCGTAAAGTTTCTGCATTGCCTCAAAGGGCGTTATGCCGTCAATGTTAATATCTTCAAGCTCCCTTGCAAGCTCTCTGAATTTTTCATCATCCTTGTCTGCAGGGCCGACATTGTAATCAAAATCCTCAACCTGCATATCCAGTATGTTTTCTTCTTTTGACAGTATATCGAGTATGGTATCGGCGCGCTTTACTACGGCAGAAGGCACGCCGGCAAGCCTTGCGACATGCACGCCGTAGCTTCTGTCGGTGCTTCCCTCGGTTATCTTTCTCAGGAAAATAATATTTTCGCCCTGTTCCTTTACGCTTACGCAGTAATTCTTTACGCCCTTTACCTTGCCTTCAAGCTCTGTGAGCTCGTGGTAATGGGTAGCGAAAAGCGTTCTGGCGCTTATGTTCTGCGCTATGTATTCAAGCACTGCCCAAGCTATGCTCAGTCCGTCGAATGTGGATGTGCCTCTGCCTATTTCATCGAGTATCAGAAGGCTTTTTGATGTGGCATTGTTGAGTATGTTGGCAACCTCCACCATTTCAACCATAAATGTGGACTGTCCCGTTGCAAGGTCGTCCGAAGCGCCTACTCTTGTGAATATCCTGTCGGTAATGCCTATTTCGGCAGAGCTTGCGGGTATGAAGCTTCCTGCCTGAGCC
>CANROO010000028.1 GCA_947632235.1 uncultured Clostridia bacterium | reverse complement strand
GCTGGTTCCTACCTTGATCTATCTGAAAGAAATGCAAGCATTTCTTTCAAGCGTGTCGATTTTATCGACACGCAGAGGCATAGGCGCAGGAGCCTATGCCTTTTTTATTTACCTGTAATTTCTTCTTGACGAATAATAATTATTCTTAAGCGCTATGACTACATATCTGTAAGGCTCTGTGCCCTCGCTGTAGGTAGTGACATATCTGTCGTTCTGCAAAGCGGCATGAATTATTCTTCTCTCGTATGGGTTCATGGGCTCAAGAGTGATGTTTCTTCTGTTGTGCTTAGCCTTCTTTGCAAGGTTAAAGGCAAGCTGTTCAAGAGTTTTCTGTCTCTTGGCTCTGTAGTCCTCGGTATCGAGAGTTATATTCATATAGGGATATTCGCCCTTGTTTACAACAAGATTTGTGAGGTACTGTATGCTGTCGAGCGTCTGACCTCTCTTGCCTATTATGGTGCCCATATCCTCGCCCTGCATATTTATGAGTATATGCTTGTTGTCATTGAACTGAGATGAAAGCTCTACCTTCATGCCCATTTTAGAAAATACTTCGTTTAAAAAGCTCTCCGCAACGGCTATTATGCTTGCCTTGTCCTCGTCTGTGAGGGCGGCTCTTGCGGACTCTGCCTCGGACATTTCCTCGTCTGCAGGCTCTGCCGTCTCGGGCTCGCTCTCAGGCTCCTCTGCCGGTGCCGCTGCCTTTACCTCGGGCTTGGGCTCTGCCTTCTTTGCAGGCTTAGGCTCGGGCTTGGGCTTCTCCTGCTTGGGCTCCGACTTCTTTTCGGGCTTCTCTGCCTTGGCAGGCTTTTCGGGCTCCTCGTCCTCACTGCCCGTGACTGTCACAAGCACCTTGGCAGGCTTTGCGCCTAAGCCGAAAATTCCCTTTGAGGGCTCCTCAAGCACCTTATAATCCACATCAAGAAGGCTCACGCCGAGCTCTGCGCAGGCGTTATCCACAGCCTCGTTGATGGTCTTTCCAGTCATTTCTATCTGCTTCATTTATTTTTTACCTCCCTTTTTATGCTTCTTTTCCTTCGGCACGATTATATCCATATTGCCCTTTTTTTCAAAGTAACGGTTCAGGAAGAACTGCTGGCACAGCTGGAATATATTTGATGTTATCCAGTATATACCGATACCGCCGGGAAGAGATGATGTGATCCACATCATCATAAGAGGCATTGTTATGTTCATTATCTTCTGCTGAGAACGCATGGCAGGGTCCATATTTTTGTTCTTTCTTGTCATGAGCCACGATGAAAGGTAAGTCGTAGCACCCGAAAGAATGGGTATGAGCGACTTAAGGCTGAACGGGAAGAGCTTTGAGGTCTCCGTAAGGTTAAGCCCGAAGAACATCTCTATGGAGTCCTTGCTTGCGCACACGGCGCTGAACTCTGCCGAGGGTATGGCTTCCTTGAACCTTGCCACATCGGCGGGACCTAAGATATTAATTATCCTGTTGAATATGGCAACGGTTATATTTGTTCCATCGGGAACATGACCGATGCTTCCAAATTCCCTTATGAGCTGAACTACCGCCGAATCGCTCTGAGCTGCCGTGAGAACGATGGTGGAGAGCTGAGTATACACATCGTTTATGATGTCTATATACTTAAAGGGGTTCTGCATTACATGGTAAAGACCGAAGAAAATGGGAAGCTGGATGAGCATGGGCAGGCAGCCGCTGAAGGGGCTTACCTTGTTTTCGCTGTAGAGCTTCTGCATTTCCATCTGCATCTTTCTCTGCACTTCGGGGTCATTGGCGCCGTCCTTATACTTTTCCTGTATCCTCTTGAGCTCGGGAGAGAGCGCCTGAATTTTGAACATAGATTTCTGCTGTTTATATGAAAGAGGTATCATAAGACAGCGCGTGAAAATAGTGAGCAGTATTATAGCCAAGCCCAGAGAGTTGGCATGAATGCCCAGCTTATAAATGATGTTAAAGAAAAAGTTGATAACCTGACCCAGAATCCACGCTATGGGGCCCACAATAATTCCGGGGTCCTTCATTACATTTCTGGAAACAGCTGCAAGCAAATGCAAAGTCAATTTTCTGTCCTCCTTTTACGGTACGGGGTCATAGCCTCCCTTGTGGAAGGGATGACACTTCAATAACCGCTTTAACGCCATATATCCACCCTTGCAACAGCCATACTTCTCTATCGCCTCATAGGCATAGGCGGAGCAAGTCGGGACAAATCTACAACTCCGGGGTGTATACGGCGTGATATATTTTCGATAAAAGCCTATTAAAAATAGTGCTGTTTTTTTCATAAGGCATCGATCCTTGTTTCAGACTTCAGTAAAATCAATAATTATTTCGGGGCTTGCTCCCCGTCCTCGTTTTTTAACAATCTTTGTTTTCTCAATAAGTGCAAAAGAGCACTTTCAATTTCCTTATAGCCTGCCTCCTTGGCGGAAGCTCTGGCTATGACCACGATGTCATAGCCGTTTTTTATGTTCTGCTCCGACAGACGGTAGCTCTCGCGCAAAAGCCTTGTTATACGGCTGCGCACAACACTGTTGCCCACCTTTTTGCTCACGGATATACCGTAGCGGTTAGACTGCGTACCGTTTTTGATGTGATACATAACAAGCAGTCTGTTGGCAATGGAGCGCCCTCTGCTGTAAACATATCTGAACCGATAGTTCTTCTTAAGGGATTCTGTAAACAGCATATTTATCCCCCTTCGGTATAAGCTAATAAGAAAGCC
Organism: uncultured Clostridia bacterium; assembly: GCA_947632235.1. Classification (GTDB taxonomy): domain Bacteria; phylum Bacillota; class Clostridia; order Lachnospirales; family CAG-274; genus Gallispira. Next base: position 19,312 of record CANROO010000028.1, on the reverse strand, counting down.
CACTTATAAAGCGGGCTCTTGGCTTTTACTTTTAATTATGCAGATAAAACCTTTCTGCCTTTTCTACGCCTTGCAAGTATTACTTTTCTGCCGTTTGATGTACTCATTCTCTTTCTGAAGCCGTGAACCTTGCTTCTCTGTCTTTTCTTAGGCTGGAATGTCATTTTCATATCAAAGCACCTCCTTATCAAATTCCGTTAAATTACTTAAAGTCAAATCAAGCACTAGTCCTATTATAGTTTAAAATCGGGATTTAGTCAAGAAAAAATTTTCATTTTAAGCCATTTTTACAATATTTTTTTTGATAAGAGCAAAATATTGGGCATACTAATTAAAACATGAGCCTTTCTTAGTACTAACGGCAGGGTCGGTGAAGGCGGGCGAGCAATGCTCGCCCCTACATAGCACTGCCTTTATGTAGGGGCGACCTTTGGTCGCCTGCGGGAGACCACAGGTCTCCCCTACAGGAAAATAGAGCAAAACCTGCAATGTTGCAGCTGACAGTAGAAGCAGGGATCCCCCTCAGCCGCCCTGCGAGGTAATGGGGACAGTCCCGGCGGATACAAGCCTTATTGACTATTCTCGGCAATAAAACTGCCCAAGCAAAAAACAGACAACAATAATTTCGGGACAGTCCCCGCACCGGAGTTACCTTGAGGCAGCCGTAACGAAACCAACAAGCGGGGACTGCTTCCTATGAGTGAGCCTCTGCATAACCCAACGAGCGGGGACTGTCCCTGAACAGGGACTGTCCCCAATACATATCTACTCACTAATACCACCCACGGAGGAAGAACATGAAAAAATGGTTATACATCCTATGCGGTCTGACCCTGCTCTCATTATCCCTTAATCTCCTTCTGGAGCCGAAAGGGCTTGTGATAGGCGGAGCCACGGGCATAGGCATAATACTCAAAAGGCTTGCGGGCGTGCCCCTCTCCGTCACCAACCTCATAATAAACATACCTCTTCTTATAGCTGCGGTGAGGATAAAGGGCTTTGCCTTCGTCAAGGACACGCTCATATCGACCCTTCTGCTCTCGCCCATACTGGAGCTTACGGCGCACATAGAGCCCATACAGACCGACTATATACTCTCTGCCGTGTTCGGCGGAATACTGAGCGGAGCAGGTATAGGGCTTATATTCAGGGGCGACGCCACCACGGGCGGAAGCGACCTTTTGGCGGCAATACTGCACACCTACATCCCTCACATCTCCACGGCAAGAATAATGCTCATAATAGATATGCTCATAGTGACGGCAGGAATATTCGCGCTCGGCATAACTCCTGCGCTCTACGCCATTGTCGCAATATATATAATGTCAAAGCTTGTGGACATAATACTCGAGGGCTTCGACTTTGCAAAGGCAGTGTTCATAACATCGTCAAACTGCGAGCTTATAGGGCTCACGCTTACGCACCGCCTTGTGAGGGGTGCGACCTATATAGACTGCAGAGGAATGTACAGCATGGACGAGAAGGGAATGCTGCTCATAGTGGTGTCAAACAGGGAGATAGGCAGGCTGAAGGAGATAGTAAACGAAATAGACGAAAACGCCTTTGTTATAGTGAGCGATACAAGGGAGATAATGGGGAATTTCAGGAGGTAATACAGACAGTCGCTATATTCCATAAATATTTGTCTTACTTGACAAAACATAAAAAATATGATATCATAAAAACACAAATCAGAACTTTTGCTTCGCAAAAGCAAGGCTTCGCCTTGTCGGATAAATCTTTCCGATTCAATAGGAACAACTTACAGTTGTCCCTCACATTAAGCAATTATTATAGAATAACCGCTATTCAGTTTGTGCCGGAACTGAAAGCGGTTATTTCAGTATGTAAATAATAAAGCATATCAGCATTAATATATTCTGACAAGTCATCAGAAACAGCATAATCTTCAGATATTCTTTCATTTTCCATACAAATCCCCCTTTCATAGAATCCCAAACATTTTTATCCTACAACATAGGCATCAAATCCTTGAAATAATATTAAGAGGAGGGACAACCGCTTGTTTTTTCGCGTTCCTTTGTGAGATCAAGGCTTTCGCCTATCCCTAGTAATATTTTAGCATATTTTGGTAAGTTTTGCAATATACAAAATATGCGGGCTGAGGAAACCTCAGCCCGCCTTTATTATCAGCTATGTAAACTGCTGCCGTCTATGATGTTTATACCCAGTCTGCTGTAAGTTTTGCCCTCCTGCGACTTAGCCGCAACGGAACTCATTATAGTTACATTTGTGCAGTCCGTGGTATCAAATGAATTTACAGCCATTGAAGGCTTAGCATATGATTTTTTCATTTTTCTCAATCCTCCTTTATTAATCAACCGTAAATTCAACAGGCGATTCCTGAACGAGCCAAGCGCCCTTATTTTGGGCTTCGGTTGCGCCGTTTACCTTAGCTGCGCCTACTGCGTAATAAGTGCCTTTAGTCAAATTCTTTATGATAGTAGCATAATACTTTTCGCCGTTCTCATCGCTGCTTGTCTTAAGATCTGTGCCATCTGCGCCTACTATCCTGCTGAATATCATAGTAGTATCATCTCTCAAAACAGTATACTGTGAATCATCGCTTCCTACAGTCATCTTATATGCCGTTGAGTTATAATCCTCGCTTTCAGCTGACTTGCTGACATCTACAATACCTTCTTTTTCATAACCATTTCCGCCTACGATATTGTCAATATTGGCTGCTGTAAGAGCGTCCTTATTATTTGCAACAAGAATTGAAAATGTTGAGTAGCTGGCTGCGCTTGTTGTACCGATAAGATCATCATTTTTACTGTCGTAGGTTCCTATTATCATCTTACCGGTTACACCGTCTTCATTATAATCTATTATATCATCTGATTTACCGGTATCTTCATTCTTCTTTATAACGAAGGGCGCATCTTCCACAAACTCAATGGAAGTTACCTTTGCAGGCTTTGCTGCATCGGTCGTAAGAGAAACAAGTGCATATGTGCCTGCATCAAGAGATATAAAACGCCTTGAGAAACTGCTGTCGATAGGTATAAGACCGAATGTACCGTTTATAGAATTATTTGCGGCACGTGAAAGCGGACTGTACTCTACATTATAAAGTGCGCACGACTTCTGCTCTGTTGTGATGTGAGCAAGCATGGGCTTATCAAGTCTGAATACAACAGCACCGTGGTTCTGATTGATACCGAAATAAGTAACTTCATCGGCAGTACCCTTTATGCCATATGCACGCATACCATGATTTTGTCCGTCTGTGCCTTCGGATGCCGAACCTTCATATGTAATGGCTACTTCATTTGATGTTTCCGAACCTGTTGGCACGCCAAATGTATATTTACCTCTTAATACAGAGGTTGCTTCAACAGTACTCATTGCAGTACTTACCGTGTCTGTTACATCCTTCTGTAATTGATCTATCTGAGGTGTGAAGTAAATATACTTTCTGCCCGATGCTGTTACCTCAAATTCCATGCTGGTGGAAGCTCCCGAGCTGTCCTGACTGAGGGTATAATATTTGCTGTCATACTTATATTGATATTTACCCTTAGGCATACTTACGATATGCGTTGTACTTGCAGAGCCGTTTACAGCCTCTAACGAACTAAGGTCTGCACCCTTTGTATAATAGGTTTCATCCGCTAAGTCAAAGAGATCTGTTCCGTCTGATTTCTGTATTCGAGGAATAGTCTGCTGTCCTCCGTCATTGCTGTCCTTATAGTTCTTTATGTTTGTAACAAATCTTACTGTAACGGAAGGTGTTGTAAGGTCGAAGTCTGCCGTTGCGGCTGTTTCCTTCAATTCAACCTCCTGCTTTGATGTTACGCCGTCTGCCGTTACCGTTACCGTATACTTGGTATTGGGTGTAAGACCTGCTTCACCGCCGATTGTGAAGGTCTTGTTGTCTGTAATCTTTATCTGATCTGCATTTACCTCAGTACCGTCGGCAGCCTGAGCTTTTACCTCTAATTTTTCTATTGTCTTATTGTCAGTCTTATCTAAAGCTGTCTTTGACCCCGGATTTACAACATTAGGTGTTACACTTTCTTTTTCCTTATCTCTTACACCTGTAGGCTCTATGTACTTGTACTCATCCTTAAGAGTAACCGTACCTGTGATAACGGGAGCCTTGACTTCGGGCTCGCCTAAAGCCTTAAGAGGAATGGTTGAGCCGACGTAGTAAACATAACATTTACCACTGGCATATAAATAATATGTTTTTCCGCCGGTAATTTCTGCAGTAATAGCACTTGGCGGATCGGAAATTTTACCGGCTTTCGTATCAAGTGTTTGTTTCTGACCACCATCTTCTTCAAGCGTATAATCTCTTGCAGTTGAACCATTAGATGAGGCATATATATATATCTTACCTGTATTGGATTCTGTACCTTCTGTTACGAATTTAATATATCTTTGAGAAGTTGAACCGTTATTTGCAAAATAAATAGCCTGAGATGTAGTTATTGTTTTGTTTCCGGGAAGGTTAAGCGTTTTACCTGAAACATCACTACTATTAATATTTAACTGACCTGAAATCGTAAACTTTGTACCAGCTGAACCTAAACCATCTTTACCACCGCCTACAGTTTCAGTAGCTCCATTATCCAAAGACAATGAATTGTCAAGCTGCGCAGAATCCAACACATCTACAAACTCTGTTGATGTAGTTCCACCCTCTACTCTTGTAAGCTTCATTGAGTATACTCTTATATTTCCTGTTGTTTCTGCAGTACCGGGATTATATATAGCATACTTGCCGGGCTCAAGATTTTCAAACTTGATCGCTTCTTCCGGTGGATTCTTGTCGCTGTCCTGAACCTGAGTAATAGGTTTAGCTTCGCCCACAGGCTCACCTAATTTTTCTACATGAGTACCGCTATCCTCTGTCAGCTTGGCAAGACCTATTGTAGTTGTTTTGCCGCCGGTCTGAGGATCTTCAACACCTGTACATTTTACTTCTAATGTAAACTTAGAACCGTCGGGGATATTGTTACTTATTTCAAAGCCTATGCCGCCGCCCTTTAAATCTTCATATTCGCTGCTTGATCTTATAACTACGGCAAATGCATCTGTGCCGTATTCTTCTTCATTTTCGGTACCGCTTAATGCATAAACATTACCAAAATTTCTGTCAGGACCTACTACATGGAAAAATTCATTTCCTTCTGTACCCAATACGGTACCTGTCAAAATACGCTCTGCTCTTGCGCCTGCCGTTGTTTTAAGATTGGCAAATACGTTTATTTCGTCTGTACTGTTTGTTATAGGCAGTTCTTCATAAGGCTCAAAACGACCGCTTATTGTAACTTCTGAACCATTTATTGTAATTTCATTACCGCCGTTTAATGTAAGAGTACCACCGCCTATAGAAGCTGTATATACATCATTATGCACAGGCAGATCAATACTGTCTACAAGCGTATAATATCCATTGCCGTCGCTTTCAAGAAGCGATTTTGCATGGGCTATATCATCTTTGCCGCCGTCATCAAGAAGTATTGAATATGTTGCGCCGTGATCCTTACATGTGAGGTGAAGTATTCTGTTGTTACCGTTTTCAATAGATATGTTATTCTTTGGAATGTTTACATTTTTCATAAACATATCCATTGTTGGTGTAACGGTAATACTATAACCTTCTACTTTAAGTATTTCGGTGCCTTCAACATTCAGACCCTCATAAAGATGTGAATACTTAGGCATAAGAGTATAGTCTGTGCCTGTGTAGACAAGGGTATTTCTCTTTGTTAAGGTATTTTCAGATGCTACTTTTAATAAATCACTTGCACCGCTTAGTTGAGAAACATTCTGAGGATCAACTGTCCATGTGTATTGTGAATCGTCTCCGCCGTCAGGTGTTGTCAATATAACCTTGTATAAAAATGCGCTGCCTGAAGTAAATATATATTTAGTAGCCTCTCCTTCACTAGTTAAGGTAACATGAGAAGGAGATAAATTTTGGTTGTCGGTAGCCTTTAGCGCAGGTACTGAAAGCGTAGAAGCAGATGCCGTTCCATTACCTTCTGTTGTTATTGTAAAACTACCGGTTTTATTATTATCTCGACCGGCATAAACAGTTAAATCAGCTTTACCGGTAACTGTAACGGTAAAATTATGACTATTACTGTTAAATTTATATCCTTTGTTTTCACCAATTTTATTTGTTGTGCCAAAGATATTATCATTAAAGGTTGCATTTTTTGAAGTACCACTATCTAAAACGGCTAATGCAGGTCCGTTTATTGTGATCCAATCAGGCTGCTTTTCAGTTTCTGTTACAAGCCAGCCATCATCTTTAGCACTCACACTCACAACATTCATCATCGTCAGCGCGCTCGTCATCATAACCAGTGCGAGCACACCGCTTAAAAATCTCCGAAACCTAAAATTGTTCATAAAAAAATCCACCCTTTCTGTTTTTAGATTTCACATCATAAAATGACATAATATCACACGGAAAAGATGGCGGTTTCAAAAAAACCAAATATTTGAAAAAAGCATTGCACAAAAACACACCAAGGGGTGTGTAAATAAAGCGAGAGATCCCGGCTGTCAGCCTTTTCACTTAAAAAAAAATCGGACAGGAACGGGGGTTTGCGCTCCTACCAATGCGGTCTTTCGGGCACCGACAGCATTTCCGTATAAAAAAGCTGAGCCAAAGAATCACTAAATCGGGCTTTATGAGTTGTCACGCGTCTTTTGTTCCTATTGAAGGGAAACCCCTTTCCCTGCTCAAACCATGGTCTGTGCCCTGCATTTGCGCCTGAGCGCACAGCCTGAATGAGCCTTTCGGCTCCTTATGCCCGGCACAGATGACACGCCGTTTCCCACTCACAAGGAAACGCCGCCGAACGAATATCCGACGAGGGAGGATCCGCCCGACTTAATGATACCTGCTTAGCCTGCGAGAAATATATATTAATTTCTCACGAAGTGAAAATACCCCCCCCACGCTGATTTCATGGGAGGGATATGGTATCTCATTTGTTGGTATTACGGAGAATTCCGTAATCTTAAAATTATGATAGCACTTTTTTTACGGCAGTGCAAGAATTTAAAATAAATTTTAATCTAAGAAAGTTAATTTTTTACACCTTGCATAATTTGGGGACGGGATTTTTGTGCAGTTTAACAGAGCGGTTTCGTATTGGGGACAGTCCCTGTTCAGGGACAGTCCCCACACCAACGTTACTGTGAGGCTGCCGATACATAGCCGACAAGCGGGGACTGTCCCTAGAGTAACAAAAAAACTACACTGAACGATGATGTATAAACCTCAAAAAACCTAAAATTAAACAAGCACAGGGACTGTCCCCAAAACATATGGATAACTTAATGGGGACAGTCCCGGCGGATGCAAAGCTTATTGCTCTATAAAGCTTGTACAGTGCCGTTTAAAGCATCAAAACAGTCACGTTCGGGACAGTCCCCACACTATGGTCAGCACGAGGCAGCCGCAACGAAGCCGACAAGCGGGGACTGTCCCTAGAGTAACAAAAAAGCTGCACTGAACGGTGATGTATAAACCTCAAAAAACCGAAAGTTAAACAAGCACAGGGACTGTCCCCAAAACATATGGATAACTTAATGCGGGCGACTGCAAGTCGCCCCCTGCGTGTCGATAAAATATTTTTTAACCCTTCAGTCGCCCTTCGGGCGCCAGCTTCCCTGCTTCGCAAGGACGCCTTATAATGTGTGTCTTGCGGATAAAATAGGCTTACTGTCAGGAATTAAAGCACTATAAGCCGTCCTTTAGCCCGTTAGGGCTAAGGGAAGGGGGACCAACCGAAGGTTGGTGGAAGGGTTTATATTTGAAATAAATTTACTTTTTTCGACAGTCTGCGGGCGACTGCAAGTCGCCCCTACAGGCAAGGGCGGTGGCTTATTTTTCATATTGGGGACAGTCTTTTCCTCATCCCAATGTTCCGGCATGCACCGTTTTTTCGGGTTTTGTTTCCTTCAGATACTTCCTTATTTCGGGCGGTATCTGATTATACGGCTTGAATATATGCGTCTTATGCTGGCCGTACTGTGAGCCTCCGTCCCTTGTAAATGTTATATAGACCTCGCGCATTTCGGTGTTGTCTATGCTCTCGTCTATATACTGCGAATTTGTCCTGAGGGCGTCAAACACTGCCTTCATTTCGCCCTTATTCATTATATTTGCCTCGGTCTCATAGCGCTCCTCGCCCGTTTCATAGTCCTCATAATACGGGTCGGCCGCAATATATATTCCCTTGAAGCTGTCAAGGTCGATATACTTGCCGGCATGGTCAGCCATGTAGTCCGATATAAGGGCGTAGGTGTTCTTAAATTCCCTGTTTAATGTAAAATCAAGCGAATTGTTGTAGGTGTAGGTCCTGCCCTCGCAGTCTATATCCTCGGTATAGTTTATGGTGATGTATTCGCCCGAATTGTATGAATTTCTCTCCTCCCTGAATGTATCATATGTGAGAGAAGCTATATCCAGTTTCAGTGCCTCCTCGAGCTTATCCCTGTCCATATCCGCAAGCTCAAGAGGATCTGCAAAAACGGGTGAATTATATGTCACATATCTTATATTTTTCTTTACGCCGTTCATCAGAGGATAATGCGCAAGCTTATACTGCTCGTTTTCATAATAAGGCGCAATGCAGTCGTCATAATCTGAGAGCTTAAATCTGTAAAATCTGGTGATATGCTTTCCGTCCTTGAGGTTATAGACAAGCTTTATGTTGCTGTCCCAGTTGTCATTTTCGTCATGAGCCTTGAACATGGATCTTTCTCTTTCGAGTATGTTTTTGTGAATGCTTATAAGCTCCGACATTGTCTTTTCGTCCTTCACGGATACATCTATGGGATGTATCAAGAGATAGCCCTTATTAGCATACACCGCTTCTCCCTTATTAACTTTGTAATATTGATAATATGTGCTTTCCGCGTCCTCGTCATAGGGCGATATGCTCGCAAGCTCCGAAACATCGGGAACACGCCTTTCGTAGCCCGTGAGGTCATAGGCTATGGTTATCTTTACGGCAGCGATCAAAGCCGTGAAAATTATCATATGCTTAAGAACGCCCTTGAATGTGAAGCTCTTTTTGTTGAGCATATAAGCCGCTATGAGCGCCGCAAAGCCGAGAGGCAGAACGGCAAGGAAAAGCGCATTTATATCCGTTATGTCGTAAAAGATCACATAGCCGAAGTAGCCGAAGCATATTGCAACGGTATACATAAATACTATCTTAAGGGGATTGAAGGCGACGATCTCATCGTAGTTTTCAAGCCTCCTTATCCTATAGAGCCATATGCATACAAAAAACAGAATTATTATAAGCGCTATGTACCAAAGCGACTTCCAGGTGCAGACCTCGTCTATGAATGTGAGATATATGAAGTTTATTATATCCTTTTCAAAGCGCAGGAAGCCGAACACATTTGTGCTCAATATGGCTTCGGTAAATGTCACCGCAAAGCCGGGAAGAATTATAAAGCCCAAAGAGAAAAGATAGCCTGCCACCGTGTTGCCCGAAATGAGCATGGCAAAGGTCGTTATCATGAACGCAAGCGTTGTATATACACCGCAGGTATACATATATTTAAGCGCATAGTGTATATGTCCTTCAAAATACATACCCTCCGCACCTATCACCGCACCGCCTATTATAATTGGCAGATAGAGCATAATAAGCCCCGAAAAAATATGCGAAATGAATATCGTAGTCCTCTTTGACGGCAGACCGTGAACAAAGGACACGGCGTTACCCTTGTGGAGGTACGAAAAGAGCATACCCGGCAGGAAAAAGCCGAACATAAGCGCAAAGAAGCCCTCATCGCTCATATGGTTTATGTCAATGCTCACGCCCGTATCTATGCTGTATACGGCTCTGGGAAGCACAAAGAGCGCAAGCAGGAGCATGAATATGGCAGGCACCCACCAAAAGCGCTTTATATCCGATTTTACGGTCGCTTTATCAAATAAGTATGTTTTCAAATTCATATCCCATACCTCCCAGCTCGTAAATAAATATCTCCTCCAGGGTGAGGGGCAGAATATCGCATATAAGCGGAGAATGAGCTCCGCAGGCATGCTTTATGCCCTCAACATCGCCCTTTACAATGCAGGTCTGCACACTGCCGAATTTGGAGCTGTGCAGTATATTGAGCTCTTTTGCAAGCTCATCGGGCATGGCTCCGCCCCCGAAGGCAATTTGCAGCTTGTGTATCTCGCCCTTCACATCGTCAAGGCTCTTTTCAAGCACTACCCTGCCGTTGAACATTATGCCAACATTGTCGCACACATCCTCAAGCTCTCTTAAGTTATGGCTTGAAACAAGCACGGTCATGCCCCTTTCGGCTACCTCCTGCAAAAGTATTGCCCAGGTGTTGCGCCTCATTACGGGGTCAAGACCGTCCACAGGCTCGTCCAGCACCATGACCTCGGGCTTTGTGCATATGCCCAGCCAGAAGGCAACCTGCTTCTGCATGCCCTTTGAGAGCCTCCTGCACTTTCTCTTTACATCTATCTTGAATATGGAGCCGAGCTTTTCAAATATCTCCCAGTCGAAGCTTTCATATACCTCGGCATAGTATTTTGCCATTTCCTTTATGGAATAAGTGGTAAAGAAAAACAGATCGTCGCTTATATATATTATTTTCTGCTTAAGCGGTGTGTTTTCATACACCCCTTCGCCCATGACGCTTATATTTCCGCCGTCCGTGCGGTATATGCCCATGAGGCTTTTTATAAAAGTGGTCTTGCCTGCGCCGTTAGGCCCTATAAGACCGTATACCGAGCCCTTCCTGACGGTCAGTTCAAGAGCGTCAAGCGCCTTGAAGCCGTCAAAGCTCTTTGTGACATTTTCAGCCTTTATCATTACATCGTAGTCCGTCATATTTTCCCTCCTTTTTTCTGACCTTTTATTTATCATCATATACTCTGCTCACCAGACTGTCTATGCTCTCCTTGTCCTCCCCCAGATACTTAAGCTCCTTAAGCGTGACTTCGAGGCTTTGCATGGCTTCCTCGCGCTTGATAGCCTGAATACCCTTCTTCATGGGCGCCACAAAATATCCCTTGGCCTTCTGCGAATAGATATAGCCCTCGCTCTCCAGCTCCTTGTACGCACGCTGAATGGTGTTGGGATTTATGGCAAGCTGACCGGCTACCTCGCGCACCGAGGGCAGGCGCTCGTGCTCCGCCATGGCGCCGTTTATTATGTATTCCTTGGTCTTTTCCTTTATCTGCTCATATATCGGTCTGTGGTCCCCGTAGTTAAGCTCCATATCGTCACCTCCTTTGGGTGGGGTCGCTGTGTTATCTGTCTACTATTTATAATACAGTTAATACAGAGGTTTGTCAAGGGGTTTTGGAAAATTTTTTTATTATAGCCAAATAATATGATAAACAAACAGGACAGCCATTACATGACCAACAAACGGGGACTGCTTCCCAAAACATTCAACGGCAGTAACTCTGCCCGTCACTTTCACTTCCCCTTCTCATACTCATCGCAGTAATCCCTCAGCACGCACTCCCCGCACTCGGGCTTTCTGGCCTTGCAGACCTTTCTGCCGTGGGCTATCACCTGTGTGTTATACCTTCCCCAGTGCTCCTCGGGGAATATCTTCATAAGCTCAAACTCTATCTTGACGGGGTCATCGCAGTCCACAAGTCCCAGCTTATTGCTTATCCTCTTGACATGGGTGTCCACAACTATGCTCGGTATATGGAAAATATGCGTCCTCACAACATTTGCCGTCTTTCTGCCTACGCCCGCAAGAGCGGTAAGCTCTTCTATATCCGAGGGCATTTCTCCGCCGCAGCGCTCTATAAGCTCCTTTGCCGCAGCTATAATGTTCTTTGCCTTGTTGTGATAAAAGCCCGTGGAATGTATATCCCTTTCAAGCTCCTTTAAATCCGCGTTTGCGAAGGCTTCAAGGCTCGTATACTTCTTGAAAAGCTCCGCCGTGACCATATTCACTCTGTCGTCCGTGCATTGAGCGCTAAGCATGGTGGCAACAAGAAGCTCATAGGGCTTTTCATAGTGCAGATAGCACTTATCCTCCGTGGGATATTCCCTGTCAAGCGCTTCGAGCACATTTTTTACCTTTGTTTTCAATTTATCCGACATGATATTTCTCCTTTGAATTTTTGTTAATTTAAGTATAGTTGACTTGACAAGCCTTGTCAATAATGATAAATTATATATATACTTCCTTTTTGAGGGAAGCAAACATATTGAAAGGAGGCGGAGCTATGACTATGACATGGGCTGACTGGCTCTTGCTGATAGTTGTTATTATTGCGGTCATAGTAGGTATTCTTGTTTTTCTGAGCAAAAAAGCCTACAAAAAAATGGATGAGCAGAATGAATTTATAGAGCAGAACAAAATGCTCCAGACTGCTTTTATCATAGATAAAACGCGGGACAGAATAACTAACATAAAATCCCTGCCAAAGGCAGTGACAGACAATATGCCTAAGCGCGCGGCTCTTGTGAAGATGTACTTTGTGAAAGTCAAGATAGGTCCTCAGATACTTACTCTCATGACTACCGACAAACACCTTTACGAGGCGCTTCCTGTCAAGAAGACCGTTAAAATTGAGATAGCGGGACTTTACATCGTTAATATGATAGGTCTTAAATCTCCGGAACAGCTCAAGGCTATAGAGCAGGAAAAGAAGGAAAAGGCTAAGGCGGAAAAGAAGGCGGCCAAGCAGGCGGCTAAGAACAAAAACAAAAAAAAGTGATGAAAAATATAGTCTTTTCATATAATTACCTATAAAGTATCCGGGAGTATATATGAAAAGACTATTTTTATTTTTGGCACTTTTACTGATGACGGGCTGTATGACAGGCAAAAAAAGCTATCCTTCCATACAGGATAAGCTCATGGCTATGCAGTCATACTCGGCAGACTGCACACTGACCTACATATCCAACAAGGGCGAGACCGTATATAAGGCGGTACAGCTCGCTTCAAGCGACGGAAGATATAAAATAAAGACCTCCTCGCCCGAAAACTACAGGGACAATGTGGTGCTCTTTGACGGAAATATGGTGTGGCACTACAATCCGCTTGTGAAGGAAAACAAGATAAGCGTTGATCCGCCCGACAAGGCGTCAAGACGCGAGGTGATACTTTTCAGCTTCATTGAAAACTATGTAAAGAGCAAGGATGTGGGCGTTGAGAGCGCAAGCCTTGACGAGAGCCTGTGTACCGTGCTCGAGGCCAAGCTCGCCGGCGGCAGCCCTCTTTTATGCACGGAAAAGCTGTGGGTGGACAACAAAACACAGCTTCCCGTAAGGCTTGTGATATACGACAGCGAAAACAATGAAAGAATAGTTGAAGAATTTGAAAATTTCGTTTATAATTGCAGTATAGATGAAAAAGACTTTACTCTGGATAAATAAGGAGCTTTTATAATGTACGAATACCACAGACTGCTGGCGGAGATAGACCTTGACGCCATTGCTCACAATATAAAGGAAATAAAAAGAAGGCTGAATGAAAAAACAAGACTGCTTGCCGTTGTGAAGGCGGATGCCTACGGCCACGGCGCCGAGGAGGTGTCGAAGGTATGCCTTTATAACGGCGCAGACGAGCTTGCCGTTGCCACCTGCGATGAGGGCGTGCAGATAAGGCAGTGGAGCATAAGAGTGCCCGTGCTTATACTCGGCCACACAGTCGAGGGACAGCTTGAAACGGTCATAAACAACAGCCTCACGCAGACTGTTTTCAGCCTTGAAACGGCAAGGCGCATATCCGGCATAGCCCAAGGCCTGGGCAAACAGGCTTATGTACATATAAAGGTAGATACGGGCATGAGCAGGATAGGCTTTCAGCCCACGGACGAGAGCATAGACGAAATGGAGAAAATTTTCGCCCTGCCCAATGTAAATGTGACGGGAGTATTCACTCACTTTGCCACAGCCGATGAGAAGGACAAAGACTTTACATACGAGCAGTACAAAAAATTCCGCTATGTCACCGATACTCTCAACGAGCGCGGACACAAGGACTTTATAAGGCACTGCGCCAACAGCGGAGCCATACTCGATATGCCCGAATTACAGCTTGATATGGTGAGGGCAGGCATAATAATTTACGGTCTTTATCCGAGCGCCGAGGTGAAGCACACCATAGAGCTCAAGCCTGCAATGAGCCTTAAATCGCAGGTGAGCTTTGTGAAGGAGCTTGATAAGGATGTGAGCATAGGCTACGGCAGGACTTATTTCACGGACAAAAAAACAAGGCTTGCCACTATACCCATAGGCTATGCCGACGGCTATTCGCGCAGGCTCTCAAACAAGGCAAGGGTGATAATAAGAGGGCATTATGCACCCGTGCGCGGAAATGTATGCATGGATCAGATGATGGCGGATGTGACGGGCATACCCGATGTGTGCGAGGGCGACAGCGTTATAATAATGGGAAGCAACGGCAAAAACACCGTGTCCTGCGAGGAGCTTGCCTCTCTTTCGGGCACAATAAACTATGAGATAGTGTGCAATGTGGGCAAGAGAGTGCCCAGGGTATATATCAAAAGAGGGGAAATAATAAGTACTCACAAAAAATAAGTATCAAAACAGGTTTAAAAAAATTCAAAGCGGTACATAATATCACATAAGAAAAGCTTTATATAGGACAGAAACTTATTTGGCAGGGTGTGATATTTTTGATAGTTAAAAGAGGAGATATTTTTTATGCCGATCTGAGCCCCGTTATAGGCTCCGAGCAGGGAGGCATAAGACCCGTACTAATAATTCAGAACGATGTGGGCAACAGATATTCGCCGACCGTTATATGCGCGGCCATCACCTCACAGATAAACAAGGCTAAGCTGCCTACGCATATAGAGGTGGACAGCTGTCATTATTCGCTGAGCAAGGATTCCGTTATACTGCTTGAACAGCTCAGGACAATCGATAAGCGCAGACTGCGGGAAAAAATAGGCTTCCTCGACAGCGGAATGATGGAAAAGGTGAACAAGGGGCTTGTTGTGAGCCTGGGATTATAAATTTTACTACATAAGGGAGCCGTAAGGCTCTCTTTTGAGTGGCGATAAAAACATTTTAAGTCTGAATAACTATTCTTTTTTGTAAAGAATATACGTGAACAAGGTTTACAATTTAAAATTTTGTGAATTTTTTTTGCATTTTTATTTTAAAAATTATTGATTTATATTATAATTTATGTTAATATTATATTGGATAAGGGGATACAAAATCGGAGATGGAGCAATGCTTAGAAAGATTTTAAAAAGATTTGACTTAAACACAATTACAAAAGAAGATTATAAGAACAATGCAATAAGACTGTGGGAAGCCAATGAAAAGATGTTTTTCAGCTCACTCTTCATATTGAGCATTGTTTTTGCTGTGCTCTTTATAGCAAGCTTTTTTGCTTCGACAATAAGCGCAAACAGGATGGTATACCTTATTGCCTTAGGCTTCATAGCCTTTCTTGCTTTGCTTGAAAATGTAATTCTCCCCGGCTACAGCATATGGATGTCATACATACTGGCAATAGGCATTTTCCTTGTGGGTATGGAATTCAATGTGAGCTACGATGCACACATGGCTACGATACTTCTGCCCGTGTTCGTTCTCCTTCCCATAATCGTCATAGACGAGAGCTGGAAGGTAAACACAATGATGGGCATAATGTGGCTTATATCCATTGTGTCGTCCTTCCTTTTAAAGAGTACATACATTGCAGGCTTCGACCTTATCCACTACACGGTATTCACCATAATAGGCATATACTTGGGCGAGGTGCTCAAGGGTACCAGGATAAAGCATTTCAAGGGTCTGTACACTCTCTCTATGCAGAAGTATGTAGATCAGCTCACGGGTATGTACAACAGGCGCAAGCTCTTTGACGACCTCACGGAGGACAGCAAGAACGCCAAATTTGTGGGCATAATAATGATAGATATAGACTGGTTCAAAAAGCTCAATGATACAAAGGGACACGAAAAGGGCGATGAATGTCTTAAGGCTATAGGCAAGTGCTTCACGGAATTCGGAAGCAAGAACGACCTGACATTCTACAGATACGGCGGAGAGGAATTTATAGGAATATCCAAAACTCACTCCAACCAGAAGCTGAGAGAAATATCCAACAACCTCTTAAGAGCGGTAAGAGAGCTCAATATCCCTGCGGAATATTCCTGCTATGAAAGAGTGACCGTAAGTATAGGCTTTACGGAAGGCCTTATAAAGAACGAGAAGGAATACGAGGAGCTTATAGATAAGGCGGATAAGGCGCTTTACAGAGCAAAGAGCGTGTCGCGAAACACCTGTATAGGCTACGTTGCGGATAAATTTGTATGATGTAAATCAAGGAGGCGTAAGCCTCCTTTCAGACTGTCGAAAAAATACAAATTCAACATAAAAAAAGAAAAGTTATGTGGATTGCACAATCAAAAAGCGTCGCAGACTAAAATCCGCAGGAGGAATTCACTTCCTCCGAGGACAGGAACTTTTCTGTAATTTTGGTGATTTATTCACCAAAATTCAGAAAACACGGCTGGTTCCTTCCTTAGTCTAACTGAAAGAAATGCAAGCATTTCTTTCAAGCGTGTCGATTTTATCGACACGCAGCAAGGAGGCGTAAGCCTCCTTTTTTTGTGTGGATTTTAGGCACGCTTGAAGAAATGCTTTGCGGCGGCAATGCCCCTGCTCTTCACCTCTCCCTCACGCCGTCATACTTACCGTTCCTATACACATAATTACCCATGACCCTTTTATAATTCGGGCGTCTGACGGAGAATATCTCCGTAAGCACGATCGCCTCGATAACATTTTTAAGCAGGCAATACCTTGACCACGGCTTTTCGCAGCCGTCCTCAAGCGTTATTTCCTCCGCCTCGTCAGTTTCCTTTTCAGCAAGCCTTATAACGCCGTCAACTATCTGCGCGAGCGTCTCCCTGTCTATGCCGTCTGCGGAATAAATAGGGCTTTCTATATATTCATAGCTATCATCCATTGTGCGCATAACAAACGAGCTTAAAAGCGAATTTATATCACCGTAGAGCGCCTTCATTATGCCGGCATCACTCTTTGATGCTTCCTCGTCAGTTTTGGGCGCATTTTCCACGCTTTTGCCCGGGAGAGTGTCATATCTGGGCGTGAGAGGCGTTTCCTCCATAATTTCCGCCATCTGCTCAACGCTCAGCCTCCTGTATGACGGCCAGCCCCTGCCCGCTGTGTAGCCTCCCAAAATACTTTCATTGACCGGCGCACACTCCGTTATATTGTAATACATAGTTACCTCCGAAATTTGTTATAGTGTAAAATATTCATATAAAAAAGCAAATGTGACTCAAAAAAAATATCTGTCATAAAAACCGAAATTAAGCGCGGGAGCCGATTTATTAATAAGGGCTGAAAATTTTATTCTTTCCCTCTTGTAAAAAATGGATTATTTGTGTATAATAATATTAAACAGGGCTGAAAGCCAAAATTACAAAATTGAAAGGAGAAATTTTTATGGGTTACATGGACGAATACAAGCGTTGGTGCGAGGACAGCTATTTTGACGAGGCAACTAAGGCTGAGCTTAAGGCCATAGCCGATGATCCCAAGGAGATCGAGGAGAGATTTTATAAAAATCTGGAATTCGGTACGGGCGGTCTGAGAGGCATACTCGGCGCAGGCACAAACAGGATGAATATTTACACCGTAAGCAAGGCTACACAGGGCTTTGCAAACTATATCAAGGCGCAGGGCGAGGCTGCCGTAAAGAAGGGCGTAGCCATAGCCTATGACTCCAGAAATTACTCTCCCGAGTTTGCGGAGATAACGGCAAGAGTTCTGGCAGGCAACGGCATAAAGGCTTATCTTTCGGACGAATTAAGACCCGTGCCCATGCTTAGCTTCGCAGTCAGACATCTGGGCTGCACGGGCGGTGTTGTTATCACTGCAAGCCATAATCCGCCCGAATACAACGGCTACAAGGCTTACTGGGAGGACGGCGCTCAGGTGCCCTTCCCGAGAGACGGCGAGATAATAAAGGAAGTTAACGCCATAACAGACTTCAAGATGATAAAGATGGCTGACTTTGACGAGGCTCTCGCAAGCGGTATGATACAGTATGTCGGCCCCGAGCTTGACATGGCTTATCTTGACGCTATAACGGCGCAGATCGTAAATCAGAAGATAATAGACGAAACAGACCTCAAGATCGTGTATACTCCTCTTCACGGCTCGGGCAACAAGCCTGTAAGACGCGCGCTTGCAAAGGCAGGCTTCAAGAATGTATACATAGTTCCGCAGCAGGAGAGGCCCGATGGCAACTTCACCACTGTGGGCTATCCCAATCCCGAAAACAAGGCTGTTTTCGACCTTGCTATGGAGCTTGCAAAGAAGGTTGACGCGGACATTATCGTAGGTACAGACCCCGATGCCGACAGAGTAGGCGCAGTTGTAAAGAAAACTGACGGCGAATATATGGTGCTTACGGGCAATATGACGGGCGCTCTGCTCTGCGAGTACATTCTTTCGCAGAAGAAGGCTGCAGGCACTCTTCCCGCAAACGGCGCTGTTGTTTCAACAATAGTTTCCACCGACATGACAAAGGCTATATGCAAGGAATACGGCATGAAGTACTTTGATGTGCTCACGGGCTTCAAGTACATCGGCGAGAAGATAAAGGAATTTGAGGCTGACGGAAGCTATGAGTATATGTTCGGCTTTGAGGAGAGCTACGGCTGTCTTGCAGGCACTTACGCAAGAGATAAGGACGGCTGCCTTGCCACAATGCTCATATGCGAGCTTGCGGCATACTACAAGACAAAGGGAATGAGCCTCTATGACGGACTTCTGGCTCTCTATGACAAGTACGGAGTTTATAGGGAAACAATAACCTCCATTACATTAAAGGGCATAGACGGCGCAGCTCAGATAAAGAAGGTAATGGATACCTTAAGAGCAGAGTCGCCAAAGGAGGTCGCAGGCGTTAAGGTGATCGAATCAAGGGATTACTCAATAGACAAGATAGTGAACAATGTGACGGGCGAGGAAACAAAGAGCGGACTTCCTGCAAGCAATGTTCTCTACTATGTGCTCGATGACGGCACCTGGTTCTGCGTAAGACCCAGCGGTACAGAGCCCAAGATAAAGGTTTACTTCGGCTCCAGCGATAGGACCGATGCCGCAGTTGAAGCTAAGATAAAGGTTGCCAGCGACGGCATACTTGCAATAGTGGACAAAATTTTGGCATAAAAAAATTAACGGGACCTGCGGGTCCCGTTTCTGCGTGTCGATAAAATCGACACGCTTGAAAGAAATGCTTTTTGGCATTTCTTTCAGTTAGACTAAGGAAGGAA
>CANROO010000027.1 GCA_947632235.1 uncultured Clostridia bacterium | reverse complement strand
CCATGCTCTCATGCAGATACATAAAGCCTCCGCACTCGGCATGGCAGGGTATTCCGCTGTCAAGGGCCTGTCTTAATGACTGTATGAACGAAGCATTATGCGAAAGCTTGTCAGCATAAAGCTCGGGATAGCCTCCGCCGAGTATTATGCCGTCTATGTCCTTGGGCAGAGCCTTGTCCCTAAGGGGTGAAAAATAAACTGTTTCTCCGCCCATTTCCTCTATAAGCTCCATATTCTCGGTATAATAAAACGAAAACGCCTCATCCTGTGCAACGGCTATGCGTGCAGTATCATTGAGCCTTGGTATTGAAGGCCTTTTGCCCGAACAGTATTGAGCATTCTCGGCAATGGAATAAAGAGCGTCTGTATCCACCGTTTTTTCCATAATATCCGACACCCTGCAGACACTATCGCCGAATGCCGAAAGCTCCCCCGGCGAAACAAGCCCGAGATGCCTTGAAGGCACTTGAAGCTCCTTTATATCGGGGACATAGCCCAGAACGCTTATTCCCGTTTCAGCCTCTATGACGGCTTTTATTCTGTCATAGTAAGAGGGCGATGTTCTGTTGAGTATAACGCCCCTTATATTACTGTCCTTCCTGTAGTCTATAATACCCTTTATGACTGCGGCAAGAGAAACGCTCGCACCCTTGCCGTCCGCTATGAGTATGACGGGAGAGGCCGTAACAACGGCAAGCTCATATGTGCTCGCCCTTTCGCTCTGTCCTCCGAGACCGTCATAATAGCCCATAACGCCCTCGATAACAGTTATATCCGCCCTTGACGCTCTTTTTTCAAGCAGATACCTTGTAGTATCGGCATCCGTAAAGAAGGTGTCCAGATTGCCCGAGGGAACTCCCGAAATGAGCCTGTGAAACATGGGATCTATATAGTCGGGACCGCACTTAAAAGCCGTGACATTGAGTCCGCGTTTTTTGAACATATCTATAAAGGCGCAGACAAGCATTGTTTTTCCGCTGCCGCTCGAGGGCGCGCTGAAAATAAGTCTGGGCATTCTATTATTCATGCGTGTTCTCCTTTCCGCCGAAGGAAATGATATAGACGGGATCCTCGCCCTTCATTATGTGATAGCTCCCCGCTTTTTCAGCCCTTGAAACGCAGAGCTGAATTATATCCGCGTCCTTGTATTCCTCGTATGAGGATATTATATTTTTGACCTCGGCAAGAGTATCTAAGGTCACGGCGTTTATGACAAAGCGCGTGTGTATATTTTTTTCGCGCACAGCCTTTATTATATCCTTAAGCCTGCCTCCGCTTCCGCCTATGAAGGCATGAGTGGGCGCAGGCAAAGCAAAGAGCGCTTCGGGAGCCTCTCCTTCGGTTATGACCAAATTTTCGGCATGGAATTTGAGCCTGTTTTTTTCTATCAGCTCTATTGCCTTTTTGTTTTTCTCAACGGCATAGACCCTGCCCTCAAAGCAATTGAGAGCAAGCTGAACGGAAACGGAGCCTGTGCCTGCGCCTATGTCATAGACAACGGAATCCTTGTCCGCTCCGAGCCTTGCAACGGAAACGGTGCGCACCTCCTCCTTTGTCATGGGGATCTTATCCCTTATAAAAAAGCTGTCCTTCAATGTAAAAGATGTTTTTTTGAACGGCCTGTCATTCTCTATGAGAATGAGGGAAAGCGTATCGCAGACATATCCTGCAAAATCGGAGGGTCTGCCGTGAGTGATTTTTTCATCGGGGTATGAAAGCCTTTCGCCTATTGTTATGACGGTATTTTCAAGCCCGAAGCGCACAAGAGAGGAGCATATTTCAGAAGCCGTGTTACTGCTGCCCGAGAGCACGCAAACGCTTTCATTGCGCATGACAAGGGGCACAATATCCGTTTTTCTGCCGTGCAGGCTTACAAAAACGGTATTTTCCCAAGGCTTATTGAGCTTATTCATAAAATATACGGGAGAAGCTATGCCCGAAATATTGTGTATTTCAAATTCGTCCGAAAGCTCTCTCATATTTTTGGCGCCGGAAAAGAAGCCTATGTCTCCCGAGCAGAGAAAGGCTATGCGCCTGTACTGTGTGTTTTTATGTATAAAATCATATATTTCATTTTTATCGTAGCTTATAAATACGGGCTTATTATGCGCGTTATAAATATTCACAATGCGTTCTGCGCCTATGATGACATCTGATCGTGATATATATTCCTTTGCTTCGGAGGTAAGCATATTTTCCGCGCCCGTACCCATGCCTATTATATAAAGCTCTCGTTTTATATCAATATTGAATTTATTTTTTATATATTCTATGATTTCCGAAAGCCCCAAGGAGCCGTCCTTAGAAAATTCATTCCTGCAGATGACAACAAGCCTTGCGCCCGTAGAAAGGCAGGCAGAATATTTTTCGTCAAAACCGCCCTCTCTGCCGGAGTTTTTGGTAACAAGCCACCTTGCATCCGTATGCTTTATGAGGCTTATGTTCATTTCCTCGTCAAAGGGCGGATGAAGAGCAATTATATTCCTGCTCTCAAAGCCAAGAGCGCTGCACTTGGCAATATTTTCGGCTATGGGCAGTATGCGCAGAAAACAGCGGTGCTCAAAGTCCCTTATAGCCGTGTATTTTTCTATATCCTTACTTCCCGTGGTTATGAGAATATTGCCCCTTGTGCCGTCCAGAAATTCTGCCGCCTTTTCTATGCTTTCAAAGCGCAGTGTGCCGTCCTCGCCCGATGCTGACCTTGAAAGCCTTATATACTCAATGCCCGTGTTTTTGCAGGCTGAAAATATATTTTCCGTGACCTCCTCGGCATAAGGATGAGTGGCGTCTATGCACAGCGAAGGCGAAATATCGCGCATGAAGCTTTCCATATCAGACAAGCTCATTCTGCCCGTATGTATATGTATATTTTCACACTCGGGCAAAAGAGAAGCTCCGTATTCCGTGGCTACGCATATATGAATATTCAGCTCAGTATTGCGGAAGGCCTCGGCAATGAGCCTTCCCTCCGTTGTTCCTCCGAACACTGCTATGACCGACATTTATACCTCCCTGAGAGAATAACCTCTCGGCGTGACCATATATTTACCTATTCTGACCGTCTGTGAATTACCTATAAAGACCGTTGTGAACATATCCGTACTTGTGTTTCTGAGCTGACCCAAGGTGAGAATCTGACAGTTTTCGCCCGGTCTTCCTATATTTTTGACCAAGGCACAGACCGTATCCTCTTTTCTGTATGCAAGTATGATATCGCAGGCTCTTTTAAGATAGTCCCCTCTTTTTTTGCTTGAGGGATTATATAGGCATACAGCCATATCCGCCCTTGCAGAAAGCTCCAGCCTGAGCTCTATTTTTTCCCAGGGTGTGAGAAGGTCGCTCAGGCTTATGACCGCAAAATCGTGACCCAAGGGCGCACCTGCCAAGGCTCCGCCCGAAAGCGCAGCCGTTACGCCTGCTATTATTTCAATATCCACATCGGGATAATTTTTGCCCAGCTCTATGCAAAGACCTGCCATACCGTAGACCTCGGGATCTCCGCTCGATATAACGGCGGTCTTATCCCCCATATCGGCTCTTTCAAGAGCAAGAGAGCACCTCTTTGCCTCATCTCCCATGCCCGTTGAAATGTATTCCTTATCGGGGAGCAGAGGCTTAATTAAATCTGTATATGTTTTATAGCCGACTATGACCTTACATTCTTTGAGTATGTCAAGAGCCGTCTTTGTCATCATATTTCTATCTCCGGGACCTATGCCGACCACATAAAGCTTATTCAAATAAGACAGCTCCTTTCCTTGCCGCCGCGGCAAATGTTACGCCGTTATAGGCTTTTTTGCCGTATAAAAGCTCTCCGCCCGAGCACAAAACGGCGCATCTTTCACACACATTGTCAACACCCGTGACCTCCTCCACAAAGTCGGAGCGTGAAAAGCTCCCCTTCAGCGCCTTCAGCTCATCCGCCGAATAAAAAGCTATGGGTATATTTTTTTCGGCGGAAAGCATGAGCAAGCCTTTTTCGTCCTTTTTAATATCTATGCTTGAGAGTGAAAATATACTCTGCTCCGATATGCCCGTATACTGCAGGAATTTTTTAAAGCCCTCATTTATGGCATAAAGGGGCGTATCTTTTTTACAGCCTATACCCAGCGCAATGCTTTTAGGTACAAGCAAAAGCGCGCCGTTTGAAACGGTTTTGTGTGATATGACTATATCCGCATTTTCAATACCGCATAAAAACAATTCCCCGGGAAGCCTGCCCTCTGTGGGAAGCTCCGAATATAAGCCCAGCCTTTCGCCTTGAAGTATTCGTGCAGAAGCTTCCTTAGACTTCTGCCAATCGGTCACGGCAAGTCCGTTTTTTAAGGCGAAGCTGTCGGGAGAAAATTTGCCCTCTATGTCGGTAGCCGTAGTTATGACAGGCTCTGAGCCCATAAGAGAGCTTATTTTTAAAGCAAGCTCATTGGCTCCGCCGTAGTGACCCGAAAGCAGGGATATGCAGTGCCGTCCGCCCTCGTCCATGACAATTACGGCAGGGTCCCTCGATTTGTGCGAAATAAGGGGCGCTATGCTCCTGACCGCTATGCCTGCGGAGCATATGAAAACAAGAGCGTCCGAGCCTTCAAAAAATTCCGCCGTAAGCTCATAAATGCTTTTATCGCTCGAAATATCCCCCAGAGCGGAGCACTTCACCCTTTGAGTAATTTCAATATCATCGTATGCTTTTTTCAGTTTTTCGCTTAAGCTATGCATGAGCTCATATGCTCTTACACTGCAGGCTATAATAAGTATTTTCATCATTTACTGCCTTTTCTGAACATAGTAGTGAAATCGGGAGAGTAAAGCCTTGACCTTTCAAGCTCTGTGTCAAGCACTCTGCCAACTATTATAAGCGCTGTTTTTTCTATGCCTGCCTCCGACATAACCTCGGGCAGTGCATCAAGAGATGTGCGCAGTATTTTTTCATCGTCCCAAGTTGCCTTATATACAACGGCAACGGGGGTATCGGGAGGATAGCCTCCCTCTGTAAGACTTTTTCTGACATTCTCCGAAAGCGCTGAGGACAAAAAAATGACCATTGTGCTTTTATGAGAAGCGAGACTTTTAAGGCTCTCGCCCCCGGGCAAGGGAGTTCTGCCCTCCTCACGGCATATTATAACGCTCTGCGAAACTCCGGGAAGAGTATATTCCGCACCCAGAGAGGCTGCCGCACCGCAGAAGGAGCTTACTCCCGGGCAAATGTCATATTTTATGTTTCTTTTGTCAAGCTCCGCCATCTGCTCGCCTATGGCTCCGTATAATGATGTGTCGCCCGTCTGCAGTCTCACCGTGTCAAGACCCTCGCTTTCAGCCTTTTCTATGACCGATATTATCTGTTCAAGCGTCATATGGGCGCTGTTGTATATTCGGCAGTCCTTCCTTGCATAGCCGAGTATCTCCTCATTGACAAGAGAGCCTGCATATATTATGACATCGGCATTTTCTATAAGCCTTAAAGCCCTGAGAGTTATGAGGTCCTTTGCTCCCGGACCTGCGCCTGTAAAATGTACCATAAATTATATTTCACCCTTTATTTTTTCTATTACATTATCCGTGCCTTCCGTCTGGCAGAGAAAGCCGTATTTTTCCGAAAAAAGCATTACGCCGAAGTCTATGCGCTCCTTAGTGCGCCTTTTTATATGCTCATGTATTGCGGTGCATACACTCTGCATTACTTCGTGCATTATGCCCTCTTTATCAAGTATTTCAAGCATTTCGTCCACGGTGAGACAGCTCATGAGCCTTTCAGCCGTTTTTTTATCCGCTCCGCAGAGTACGCTGTGCGCCGTCATTATTTCCCGTCTGCCGTCGGCATAGAGAGAATGTGTGTTCATTATGCCTGCGGAAAGCTTTACAAGCTTGCCTGCATTGCCTATGAGAAGCAAGCTTTTTATGTTATAGACAAGTGCCATGTCCAAGGCCTCGCCTATGAAATTACTGCATTTTACCGTTTCATCTATTCCAAGATATTTGTGGGCATAGCTCTGACCGTAATTGCCGGGGGTGAACACCAAATTTTCCGCTCCCATGGCAGCAAGCTGTTTTATGCGAAGCTCTATGGTGTCAATAAGCGCCCTTTCGCTCATGGGCTCCAGAATACCACTTGTGCCGAGTATGGATATACCGCCCTCTATGCCGAGCCGTGGATTGAAGGTATGCTCCGAAAGCTCCCTGCCGTTGGGCACGCTCACGGTAATGAGCAGTCTGCCCCTATAGCCTGCAAGCCTGCAAACATCGTCCACCGCGCCGAATATCATGGCGCGCGGTACCTTATTTATGGCACTCTGACCTATTTTCTGTTCAAGTCCCTCGGAGCAGACCCTGCCTATGCCCTCACCGCCGTCCAGAAACAACTCCGAAAAGCCTTTAAAATAAAAAGCATTTTTATCTATATCAATATTTTCAGCCCTGCGGACGCTTACATATATCTCCGCCTTGTCGGTAACATCGGGATCGTCTCCGCTGTCCTTTATGACCATAAATTCCGACATATCACGGGATGATGAAATTTTATTGACAGGTATTGAAAGCTCCTTGCCGGACGGTGTAACAAGCGTGACTTCATTGCTTAGAATACCCGTGAGCAGAAGCTGTGACGCCGCCCTTGCGGCCGCTGCAGCACAGCTTCCCGTTGTTATGCCGAGACGCAGAAGCCTTTGATTTTTTAATATACGCTCCTCCATTTTAAACTCCTTTTAACAAAGCGAAGGAAATTACTTATCCTTGACAATAACCGTTGTGAAATAACCCGAATTTTCATCCAGAAGCTCTATATCCTTATATACTTTTTCGGCCGGCATACCGCAGTTACTCACAGCCACAGACTTTATTCTGCCTTGCTTTTCAAGCTCGGAAAGCCCTTGCTTAAGCTCCTTGAGCCTTCTGCCCGACTTCATGAGCACCCTTGTGCCGTCAAGAGCCTGAATATCTCCGCTGTTGTATGACGCAGGAAGTATATGTATATTTTCATTCCTGCTGCCAAGCGAGGTCCCAAGCCTTGCAGCCGCCGCACAGAACGACGGTATGCCGTTTATGATACGGGCCTCAAAGCCACAGGAAATGATATTATCATGAAAGACCATATATGTGCTGTATACCGTGGGGTCGCCGAGGGTAAGAAAGGCTATGTCCCTGCCCTCTGCAAGGTGTTTTTTTATAGCCTCCGCGCCCTTTTCATATGCCTGTGAAAGAACAGACATATCCTTTGTCATGGGAATATCCGTATATATAACGGGCTTGTCCGAAATTTCGGGCACAGCGCCCAGTGCAATGCTGTAGGCAGTGCATTTTTCTTTGCTTTGTGCAGGTATCGCCAGCATATGACACTCTTTTATAATTCTGACAGCCTTAAGCGTGATAAGCTCGGGATCTCCGGGACCCACGCCTACGCCGTAAAGTATTCCGTTCATAAAAAATTCTCCGTTAAAGCTCTGAGCTTTTCAACATAAATATTTCTGAATGAAGCATATTCTCCAAGCCCCTTCAAGACTGCATGCGTGCTGTAGCCGAGCGCATTAATACGGGCAAGGAACGAATCATTTTCGCCTGCCATATCGTTTTTGGCATGCTCTCCCGCGACTGTCATAAAGGGATGAAGTATGACGCTTCCGACCTTATCGGGAGGGCGCATTTCTTTTAGGGCATCCTCAAGAGAGGGAGAAGCCTCGACCGTTGCAATATGTACATTTTTAAAGCCTGCTGTTTTAAGCGCGGTATTCATATTATGATACATGAAATTTGCTTCCGCATCGGTGCCGTGCCCCATGAGTATATATTCGTTCTCCGCTTTGAACTCTAGCATTTCGTTGAGAACGGCGGTGATGCGGCTGCAGTCGCTTTTGGTATAAAGAAGAGGCTTTGCAATGCCGATATGAGCAAATTTATGCCTGTATTTTTCCACGGCTCCGAGCATTTTGTTATACTCATGCCCTGCTATGATATGAGTTGAAATAACAAAAAGGGCATCCGTTTTATCATTATATGCTCTTTCGAGCGCCTCTTCTATATTATATACTTCAATGCCCTCTTTTGCAAGCCTTCTTATGAGCATGGAGCTTGTATATGCCTGATAAACGGTAAAGGCGCCGTACGCCTCAGAAAGAGAAGAAGCTATTGCGTCTATGCTGTTTTGTGAAGCCTCCTTATGGCTTGTGCCGAAGCTAACGAGAAGTATTGCCGTTTTCATATTTTTTCCTTTCTACAAATCTGCCCATAAGAAAGGCAACTACGCCCACTCCTATGCCTGTCTGCACACAGAAAAGAAGACTCTCTATCTCTCCGGGTATCTCGCCGTGAAGGGCTGTTTCAAGCACGGGCGTGAACCATGGCTCGTAATCGCCCTGTATCTCTTCCACCTTGGTACTGCCTGCATCATCGGAGCCTCCGAATTCAGCGCCCTTAAGCGCAAAGAGCGGAACAAGTATGAGCGATGCAACTATGAGCAGTAAAATTATTGTTGTGATCACATTTTTATTCATGGCTTATTCTCCTTTCATCAGGCTTCATAACCTATTGCCTTCAATTCGGGTACAGCATAGCTTTCAAGTGCCATGACTATGAGCACGGTGAGTATGCCCTCGACTATTGCAAGAGGAAGCTGTGTGGGGGCAAAAACACCCAAAAATTCCACGACAGAAGCCATTACACCGCCGTTTTCGCTCGGATAGGCTATGGCAAGCTGTATACTCGTGATGCAGTAGGTAAAGAGGTCGCCAAGTGAGGCGGCAAGGAAAACTCCGACCTTTTTGCTGACATTGAGCTTTTTGCAAAGTCTGAAAATGCCGTAGGACAAAAGAGGACCCGCTATAGCCATTGAAAAGGTATTGGCGCCGAGAGTAGTCAGTCCGCCGTGGGCTAAAAGTATGGCCTGGAAAATGAGCACTATTATGCCGAGTATGCTGACCGTGCAGGGACCGAAAAGTATGGCTCCAAGCCCCGTGCCCGTCATATGGGAACAGCTTCCCGTAACGGAGGGTATCTTAAGAGCGGATATAACGAATATAAATGCGCCCGACATGGCGAGCATAGTTATTGCCCTTCTGTTTTCGGCAAATATTTTTTTGATGGTGAAAAGACCCTTTATTACAAAGGGCAGGCACACAACGCCCCAGACTATGCACATTGCGGGAGGAAGATAGCCCTCCATGATGTGCATTGCAAAAGCCGTGGGACAAACGGAAAAAATAATTGATAAAACAACGCTTGTTCTTAAAATGAAATTTTGTAATTTTGTCATTGTGATGACTCCTTTCCTTTATATTTCAAAGTGAGCATTTCAAGTGCTTCTGCTTCGGTAACGGGATATTTGCCGTCATTACCGGCAATGTCAAGATTTATAAGCCCCTCCCATACAGTCATGAGGACAGGCTTTTTGATGTGAGCTTTTTTTATGACATCGGGCTGTGAAAATATTTCATAGGGCGTACCGTCCGCTATGACTTCACCCTCACACATAACTATTATTCTTTTTGCAAAGCGATATGCAAAGTCCGAATCATGAGTTGAAGCTATGAGCGTTCTGCCCTCGGCGCTCAGTTTATTCAATATTTCCTCGGTGTCATTTGCGCTGACGGGATCAAGAGCCGTCATGGGTTCATCAAATATGAGAACATCGGAATGCATGGCAAGAATATCGGCTATGCTGACTCTTTTTTTCTCGCCTCCGCTCAGATACTGAGGGGCTCTGTTTTCAAAGCCTTCAAGCGACATATAGCTGACGGCTTCGTCAACTCTTTTTATGACCTCCTGCCTGTCAAGCCCCATATTTATGGGCCCGAAGGATATTTCGCTTCTGACATTAGATGCTATTATCTGACTGTCTGCCTCCTGAAAAACAAGGCCTACTTTTTTGTTGAGTATTTTTCTGTTCTTTTTTAATATCCTAATGCCGTCAAGATATATATCGCCCGTGTCGGGGGTAAGCACTCCGTTGAGATTGAGAAAGAGTGTTGACTTGCCTGCCCCGTTTGCGCCCATGACGGCGATTTTTTCGCCCGGATCAATGCTAAGCGATATGTTGCGGAGCACATTTTTATTTTCATAGGCAAAGCTGATATTTTTTATTTCCAATTTACACGGCATATCACACACCCACCTTTGCTATCAAAAAAAGTACAACAAAATATATGGCAGCCGACAATATATGCCGAGCCTTCAGCGGATATTCTTCCGAAAGAAATTCAAGCCGACCGTCATAACCCCTTGACAGAAGGGCGTCATAATAGGCTTGGGATTTTTTGAGAGCGCTTATGAAAAGACTGCCTGCGACCATGGCAAAGCTTTTGCACGAGGTCTTGAAGCCACAGAAGCCAAGCCGGGCCTTTGCCGAGATCTGCATACGAAAAGCCGTATCGAAAAGGATGAATATGTACCTATATATAAGGTGCATAAGCTCGGTGAATATCTTGGGCAGGCGGAGCCTTTCCAGAACCATAACTATCTCGTTTACGGGAGTTGAAAGCGAAAGCAGATAAAGAGAGCTTATGCCTGCCATGGCCTTGAAAAAGACCTTAACGGCAGTCAAAGCACTGTTTCGCGTAATGCCCGCATATATGAAATGAAGGGAAATGAAATATTTTCCCAATGGGCGGGAGGAAAACTCAACGCCTATCATAATACAGCTGAGCACAATAAATGTGAGCGGTATGCTCATAAGCCTTGTATAGACTTTAAAAGGTGTTTTTCCCTTTAAGAGAGCTGTAAGACTCATGAATACTATAACAAAGAGCGAGAGCGTTATTTTGTTGACGGCTATGACAATGCAAAGATTTAAAAAAGCAAAAGCAACCTTCGCACTGCTGTTATATTTTCTCAGACCAGAAAGCTGAGCATAGTGATCGATAAGCATAAATTTCACCAATAAAAAAAACTGCTTGCTTCCCGGCGGAACACAAACAGACATCAAAATAAATCTGTATATACATACAGCATTTCGTAAGCCACCTGTGCACCGCAGGACTTATAGTTACATAAAAAGGCAGGTCTTCTGACTTAAGCATATGCATTTTTCGCCTTCCCATTTTCACAGTGGCTGCCATAACGGCATGAAAAATGCTGAGCCCTCACAGCAACGGGATTGTCCGGGATTTGCACCCGATTCCCTATTATCCTGAACGCGATACGCTCCGGGCACCTTTTTATTTTGATTGTAATTTGAGTATAACATATCATAGGGAAAAATGCAATATGATAAATTTAAAAATATCGGTTGGCACTAAAGCGTGGATTTGCGCAGAAAGGATGTTTTTTAAGATACTTGTTGTGTGCTTTTTGTATTTTGGGAAGCCTCCGTTAGTTATAATTAAAAGGAGGAAATTTTAACGATGAAACTTAAAAGTATTTTAAAGAAAGTTTTAGTTGCAGGAACGATTGCTACTATGACTTTACTTGCAACATCTGTTGTATTTGCAGCCGATGGAACATCTAAAACAGGACCTACTGTTGAAGGAACCAAAACAACAACTAAATATATTTTTACAGGGTCAGGTACTTCTACAGTTAATCCCGGAACCACACTTGACTGTGGTATTTATATTAAAGAAAAAACAGTAAAAAAGAATGGTAGTGATTTACAAATAAAAGGTACAATTTATGTTCCTATTGCTGCTGAAACAAATTCCGTAAAAGTTTCAATTACGCCTAATGGCGAAAAGGATGATAGAATTGCAATAGTAGGAAAAAGTGCTATGCTTCCTATGGTTACCGGCAGTTCTGTTGATATTAAGTTACTTGAAGATGAAGATTGTGATACTGTAAAAGGTCAAAGATATTTAAAATTTGATACATCGACTACCGGTGCTGATTTCAAGGTAAAAGATATTACCGTTGTTGAAGATTCAGCTTCTGTTACTACATACAGTGTATCGGGCAAAATAACAAATAATTCCAGTTATGAGGATGCAACAGTATCTTTTAGTACAAGTTACAGAGTAAAAGAAGCAACAGCAAGCGCTGACGGAAGCTATAGCGTAACAAATCTTGTTGCAGGTGAAAAGTATGACATAGTTTGCAGCAATGAATTGGTTGACTTATCTGTAACTTCAATTACACCGTCTAAAAATGAAACAGCTTTTGACATTGTATTAACAGATAAAAAGATAACAACTTTAAGTGGTACTGTTGATACAAATCTTGCAAAAACAGGCAACATAACTGTAACAGGTACAGATTTCAGCAAGGATGTCGTAATAGACGGCGGAAAATATTCCGTTATTGTTCCTCAGAGTGATACATATACTTTTTCACTTGACAGCAATTCAGAATATATCGAATCACAATATGTTATTGAAAACGATAAAGTTACAGTAGGCACAGAAAAAACCAAAGAGTTTAACATAACAGGTGTAGAGCTCAATGAGTGGAATTTTGAAACATTGCCATCAAAGAAATTTGAGGGAAGTTCAACAGGTAATGGCACTTATAAGGGAATAATTGTATCGGCATCTGCAAGCGGTTGCAAGTTTGAGCCTAAATCAGGCGGTGCTCAATTTAACAAGAATACAACCATAAAAGTTCCTATAGATACCAACGAAAAAATAATTATCAAAACTACAAAACACCTCAGCACTATTTCATATGATGAGGCTGGTTATGCAACGGTTAAGGCAGACGCAAACGACACAGATTATATTGTAACCATAAAAATCGTTGCAAAGAATGCTATAGAAACTGATAATGTTAAAAATGGCGCTGTATATACCGATGGTGCAGACAGCTATATAATTGCAAAAGTTACCGAAAATGATATGGATAAAGACAGTTTAACCATTATGGGCAAAGCAGCCTCTGATAAGGATGTTACCACAGATACTGTATATAAAGCTGTACAGATTGGCGATGTAACAATAAATGCAGAAGATATTGAAGGCGCCACTTATATATTCGCTGTTAAGGTTGAGGAAGCACAAGGCAGAGATGCGGTAAATCTGTTTAATGTTAAGTTTGCGTAAGGAGGAGAAATGATGAGAAAATATAGTAAACCCGAAATAGCAATCACTACTTATGTTGCTGAAAAAATTATGTTATTAAGTAATGCAACACAAAATGATTTTACTAAATCTACTATTAAATACAGCGACATTAATTTCTTCTAATACGAAATTAACTAACCCAAAGGGCGGTTCATCCGCCCTTTTTCTATGCTCATTTTTGCATAAAATTCACCTATACGGCAAATACTACCCAAAGGAAAAAACCATTCAAAGGATGTGTCGCAATGGACATATATATAAAGCCCGTCAAAAAAACAAAGCGCTTTGAAACGGGCATCGTTCACATAAAGGATATTGCGGAGGTCTATGCGGACAGCGATATACGCCGAAGGGTGGAAAATATCGGCATAATGGACATAAAAGAGGATGTGAACAGGTGCTATCTCATTTCCGTTATAGATATTATAAATGCCATTGCCTCCGCCTTTCCGGGCAGTACGGTGAACAATGTCGGCGAGATCGACACCATTGTGGAATATTCAAGGCCCGTCAAAAAAAGCAATTTAATAAAGTATGCAAAAATTATTTTTGTGTGCATAGTGCTCTTTGCAGGCTCCGCGACTGCTATAATGAGCTTTCATTCCGATGCGCAGATGGCTACCGTTTTTGAAAACTACTACTATATTTTTTTTAAAGAGAGGATTGAAAATCCTGCCATAATTGACCTGCCCTATGCCATAGGTCTGGCGGTGGGCATAGTTGTATTTTTCAATCATCTGGGCAATAAGAAGCTCACGAGCGATCCCACGCCCATAGAGGTGGAGCTTTCTGTATATGAGGACGATGTGAACACCAACATTATTGACACGCTCAACAAGGAGAAAAGCAATGGCGATACTTAAAAACCTGATATTGATACTTCTGGGTATCGGCGGCGGCACCGTCATTTCGGGCGCGGTATTCGCATTCATAGCCATAATAGGCGTTGTGCCAAGGCTGGCGCAGAAGACAAATACCGAAAAATACATCATGGCATACGAAAACGCCATTGTTGCCGGCGGTATGTTCGGCGTGTTTACCATTCTTTTTGACTATTATCTGCCCATAGGCGCAGTTCCCGTCATGCTCTACAGCCTAGCAATAGGCATATTTTACGGCTGTCTTGCGGTTTCGCTCGCGGAGGTGCTCAATGTGATACCCATTCTTGCAAGACGCACAATGCTCACGCGGGGAATAAAATATTTTGTGCTCGCCATAGCGCTCGGCAAGGCGCTCGGAGCCGTACTCTATTATTTTGTAGACGGATTTTATGTGATATAGACCGAAAGGAGAAGATTTATGCCAAAGGACATTACCAAGGAACAATACAGCGATATGGTGAAAAAGGCATCGCCCGACAGCCCCGTAATAACAAACTGCATCAAGGCGTTTTTTGTGGGCGGTATCATATGCACTATAGGTCAGCTCATAACAAACTGCTGCCGTATATTCGGGCTGAGCATGGAGCAGAGCAGTAATTACACATCCATAATACTTGTTATAACCGCATCGGTGCTCACGGGCTTAGGGCTTTACAGCAAGCTCGGAAAATTTGCCGGCGCAGGCTCCATTGTGCCTATAACGGGCTTTTCAAACTCAGTTACGGCGCCTGCCATAGAGTTCAAAAAAGAGGGCTTCATTCTCGGTCTGGGTGCAAAGATATTCATTGTCGCAGGCCCCGTGATATTATATGGCGTGCTCACATCCATAGCGGTGGGCATAGTTTATTATATATTGTCGTAGGAGGCGGTAAAAATGGCAAAACACAGAGGAAAGCAGTCAATGGAATTTGAGAGAAGCATAGCAATAGTCTCCGCCTCGGCAACAGTTGGCACAAAGGAGGGAGAGGGACCTCTGAGGGAGTATTTTGATGTCATACTCACCGACAATCTCTGCGGTCAGGAAAGCTGGGAAAAGGCAGAAAGCAAGATTGCGTCCGACAATCTGAAGCTCTGTATCAACAAGGCAGGGCTTAAGCCCGAGGACATAAGCTATGTTGTTACGGGCGATCTGCTCAATCAATGCTGCGGTTCAACCTTCGGCGTAAGGAGCCTTAAGATACCGTTTTTCGGTGTTTTCGGCGCCTGCTCCACAATGGGTGAGGCAATGGGGCTGAGCTCCGTACTCATAGAGAGCGGCGGCGCAAAATATGTGCTTTGCGGAGCTTCAAGCCATTTTGCTTCTGCCGAAAAGCAGTTTCGTTTCCCCATGGATCTGGGTACGCAGAGAACGCCCACGGCGACATGGACAGTTACGGGCGACGGCGCTGTACTTCTGGCGGAGAAGGACGAGGGACCGTATATCCGCAGGATAACCACAGGCAAAATAATGGATATGGGCATAACCGATGCCAACAACATGGGCGCGGCTATGGCTCCTGCGGCGGCAGACGCCATATATCAGCATTTGTCCGACTTCAATTTCAAGCCCGATCATTATGATGTGATAGCCACGGGCGATCTGGGCTATGTCGGCAGGGAGCTTCTTATTGAGCTTTTGAAAAACAAGGGTATAGACATAAGCAAAAACCACATCGACTGCGGTATTGAAATATTTGACCGCGAGCTTCAGGACACACACAGCGGAGGAAGCGGCTGCGCCTGCTCTGCCGTTACATTTTCGGGTATGCTTTACAATAAGCTGAGACACAAGAAAATTGATCGTCTGCTGTTCGTGCCTACGGGCGCACTTATGAGCCCTACAAGCGTTCAGCAGGGCGAGAGCATTGCAGGCATTGCTCACTGTGTGGGAATAGAAAATTAGAGGGGTGATAGCTTGGATTATTTAAAGGCTTTTGTTGTGGGCGGTATAATATGCGTTATAGGTCAGATACTCATTGACAAAACAAAGCTGACCTCTGCCAGAATACTTGTGCTTTTTGTGGTGTGCGGATGTATTCTGGGCGGACTTGGCTGGTATCAGAAGCTTGTGGAATTTGCGGGTGCAGGCGCAAGCGTACCGCTTTTCGGCTTCGGCAATACACTCGCAAGGGGCGTTATGAGCGAAATAGACGAGGCTGGCGTTATGGGAATATTCACGGGCGGTCTTAAGGCTGCCTCAGGCGGTATAACCGTAGCTATAGTGTCCGCGTTCGTTATGGCGTGTATATTTGATCCGAAGGAGAAGTAAAACGGACGGCTTGCGCCGTCCGTAAATTGTTTTATGAGAAATTAATTTCTGAATATTTCTTTGGGGTTATGCTGTTCGAAGTCTGAACTGAACTCAAAGTATTTACCATTATATCCGAAGCTGCCTCAAAAGAGGTAAAGCTTATCTCGGGATTTGCATATATTTTCTTCATCTCATTTTACCTCCTTATTGTTAGGGTTGTACAAGAACTGTTGAAACATTGGGTTTATCCTCGGTAACACCGGTAAGTCTTGTCTTCATTGTTTTTTCATTTATAACGGAATTTGCATTTAATTCAGCGTTAATAGCACTTGCAAATACATAGTAGCCATCATCCGTTGCACCATTCATTAATTGAGAAGGTGTGTATGTCTCTCCATTAATAGATAATCCGGTATATACAGTATCGGATGAGCCAATTACATTATTCTCTGTTGCGCCTGTCTGCTGTTCGATAGTAGCTGCAGTCTTAGCAGCCTCTTTTTCTACAACAGATATTACATAATAAGTGTTGCCATACTTAATGTAACCTACTGCATTTGTTGATGCAGCTTTCACAGGAGTTTCAACTTCTGCGGGAGCGGGAGCAGGTGCATTATATTTAACATCTATTGAAACAATCTGAGTAGTCGTGCTTACTGACTTTGAAACAAGTTTATATGTTCCTGCATCTGCAATTTCACAAGTTAAAACACATTCATCCGATTTTTCAACATCTGAACCTTCGGCAAGCGTTGTTGTTCCGTCATCCTTACAAATTACAGCTTTACCTGTTCTGCCTGCATTACTGCTTCCACTTCTGTATGTAACTGTAAGTGTAGCTTTTTCATTTAACATAAATTCAGCAGCTGCATTGGTGGCTATTTTAAGCTGTCCACTATCATTAATTGCATTGGCAGGTAAATTAAAGTTTGCCTTGTCTTCGAACTGCTCTTTAGTGGTATATTCACCTTCAGCAAGAGGCTTTAATTCAGATTCAGTTTCTGTGTATGCAACCTTTATATAATAATAATCAATCTCAGCACCAGTACATGTTACAGTATTTTCTCCGGTTGCATAGTTATTGGTTTTCCATGTAACTTCAACAGGGTCACCAGTGCTAGCGCTCATTTTACTTTGTGCTCCGGTTGCATTCGATACACTGTTTGTAAGTTTAATTGTTTGCTCGGTACCTGATGAATGAGCCTTACCTTTTACAACAATGGAAATATCTGTTGCATTGTTCGGTATTGTAAATTTGATAGTGCTTTTTGATGGTAATGCAGTATGATCAGTGTCTTCCTTTTTTGAATCTGCGGTAATAGTAAAGAAATCTTTACTGTCTGTTTCCAAATCAGCGTTGTCAGTGCCAAACGTATATGTTTTAGTAATCTCAGCAGCATATACTCCGCTTACCATTCCCACGCTCAGCACAGATGCTGCCATAACGGCTGCCAACGCTGAACTAAGGAATCTTTTAAATGTTTTTTTCATCGTTAAAATTTCCTCCTTTTAATTATAACTTTGAGAGATTTTCCCACTCTCTTTATTGAACAACTTTATTATAGCAAAATCTTTACAAAATTTCAATAATTATAATATAATTGATATAATTTTGTGTAAACTGTTCCAAAATTTTTAAAAAAACTTAAGTTGTTTTGGTGATTTTGTGCAATAAATTTTTAATAATATATTTAGAGTACATTACAACATTTTTTTATTGTTCACAACCTGAGATTTATCGATTTGTCTGAAATTTTGACAGGAATATTTTTTTGTGACCTTTGTTGACCCACCAAAGGTAGAAAAATAGCGGGGTTGTGGGGGTTTGGCGGATTGGGGAGCAGGTGAAAATGCTTAATTTTGCACCACCTTAAATGTAGGGGCGACCTGTGGTCGCCCACGGGAGACCGAAGGATTGCACCGAAAGATTTATCGGACACACGAAGTGTGGCTTTTGCGAAGCAAAAGTGCTGCACTCCCCTACATAAGGGAGTGCAGAATTTAGCAAAAAGCAGGAGGCTGCCGACTAGGCGGGGACTGTCCCGAAAATGAACAGTTCTGTTGCCTTGAATGATACTGTACAAGCTTTGTAAAACAATAAGCTTAGTATGCTGCGGGACTGTCCCCATTACCCTTCCGTCAGTTTTTGGGGACAGTCCCTCTGCTTATCTATTTTGAACTAAAATTAAAGCTTACACATCATCGTTCAAGATTGCTTGCTGTTCACTTTAGGGACAGTCCCCGCATCGCCGTTCAGGACTGCCTGTTGCTCATTTTGAGGTCAATCCTGCTCATCGGTTAGGTAAGAACTGTCCCGAGCTAACGACTAGGCGGATACTGCTCCCTATTACCTTTCCCATCATTTTTGGGGACAAACTAACAGCTAGGCGGGGACTGTCCCGAAAATGAAATGCTCTGTTGCCCTGAACAATACTGTAAAAGCTCTATACAACTGTAAGCTCTATACCCTGCGGGACTGTCCCCATTACCTTTGTTTTTAGGAATTGGGGGGTCCCCACTGGTCAGTCAGGTGGGCGGTTGACAGCTAGGCAAAAGAAAGTCCCCGCTTCACCGTTCGGGACTACCTATTGTTCACCTTAAGCGGCTTTCACTTCTATTGTTAGCTACAACTTTATAGGTTTTTCCCTGTTTTTTAATGTAGGGGCGAGCATTGCTCGCCCGCTCTTCAAGCTTCTGCACAATCGTTCATACGGGCGTGCAATGCACGCCCCTACAATAAGATTGTACAGAACTTTACATAGAACAAAAAAGTGTCGACTAGGCGTGGACTGCTTCCATTACCTTTGTTGTTAGGGATTGGGGACAGTCCCTGTGCTTATTGATTTTTTTCATTATATACAGTGTATTCATCACCATTCAAGACTACTATTTGCTCATTTTAGGGACAGTCCCCGCTAATGTTGTTCAGTACTGCCTATTGTCCACTTTACTCCCCCTCAGTAAGGCGTTGCCTGCCGGCTCTCCCTTCATCCTGCCATATACTCCCGCATTTTACGCAATATCTTTTTTTCAAGGCGTGATATTTGCACCTGCGACACGCCTATTTTTTCAGCGACACGGCTTTGCGTCATCTCCCTTATATATCGCATTATGACTATCTGCCGTTCCCGCTCGTCAAGGCGCATTATGCTTTCCCTAAGCATAATATTGTTGACTATTTTTTCGCTCTTGTCCTCTTCCGATATAATGGTGTCCATTATGTGGAGCTCTCTGCCATTTTCGCCCTCTATGCTCCTGTCTATGGAGTCCACTTCCTTTGTGGAATTGAGCGCCGCAGCCAGAATTTCGCTGTCTATATTCATATAATTTGCTATTTCTTCCATAGTAGGCTCGCGGTCGTTTTGGGCTCGCAGACTCTCTCGTGCCTTAGCCGCCTTGAATGCCGTTTCTTTAAGCCCACGGCTCACTTTTATAATGCCGTCGTCGCGCAAAAATCGCTTTATTTCGCCCATAATCATAGGCACGGCATAGGTGGAAAATTTCACATCGTATTCAAAGCTGAATTTTTTGACCGCCTTCACAAGTCCCATTGCGCCGAGCTGAAAAAGATCGTCGCTGTCTACGCCCTTGCCCTTGAATTTTTTGACAACGCTCCATATAAGCCCCATATTTTCGGTGACTATTTCCTCGAAGGCTGTTTTGCTGCCCTCCTGCGCCTGTTTTATAAGCGTATGTATTCTGTCCATTCAAGCCAAATCCTTGTACATTGTTATTCTGGTGCCTTCCCCCGGGAGAGAGCTGACCTCTATATTGTCCATGAAGCTTTCCATGACCGTGAAGCCAAGCCCCGAGCGTTCACATTCGGGCTTTGAGGTGTAGAGCGGTTCCATAGCCTTTTCTATGTCCTCTATGCCCTTGCCGTAGTCCTCTACGGTTATTGTGACACGCCTGTCCTCCACGCTACAGCTCATTTCTATAAGCCCTCCGTTGTCATAGCCATGTATTATGGCATTTGTGACCGCCTCGCTCACTGCCGTTTTTATGTCCTCAATGTCGCCCAGAGAAGGGTCTTTATATAGTAGAAATCCTGTTATTGCCAGCCTTGCAAACGCCTCATTCTGCGAAAGAGCGTCAAATGTTATCTTCATTTTGTTCACTTATGGCTCCTCCAATCCTTTAAAGCATCGTTTATCGTGTCGTATCTGCCAATTATTTTGTATAATCCCGACATATTGAATATGCGCTCCATATTGCCCTTAATGCCCGTGAGCGCAATTTTTCCGCCCCGTTCCTTTATCTCCCTGTATCTGCCGAGTATCATTCCTATGCCCGAGCTGTCCATAAATTCCACGCCCGACATATCTATTATCATTTTGTTGACATATCGCCCCGTGTTCATATATATATCCCTGCGTATTTTTTCGCTTGTGTAATGGTCAATATCGCCCGTAAGTTCTATAATATAAACATCGTCAAGGTATCTGCATTTTGTCATTTTTATCCCTCCTTACTTTATTTTAAGCCTTGTCCATATTACTTTCAATAAATTTTTTCAAACAAATTGTCTAAAAACTCTTTACTTTTTTCTAAAATATGATAAAATAATATTAGAATAAAATTTCGAAAGGTTGATTTTTATGCGTGAGCTTACAGAAATTCAGTCGAAGATATACGAATATATCAAGGCTGAGATCAAAAAAGGAAACATCCCTTCAATAAGGGAAATATGCAAGGAGGTCGGGCTTAAGTCCACATCTTCGGTCAAGTATCACCTTGACCTTCTCGAACAGATGGGATATATTGCAAGACCCAAGTCCAAGAAAAGGTGTATTGAGGTCCTCGAAAATGAGTTCTATATGGACAGCGCGGATTCCGTGAATGTGCCGGAATACAGCAATGTGCCTATTGTCGGCTCCGTTGCCGCAGGCATGCCCATTTTGGCTCAGGAAAATATAGAGGGCTATTTCCCCGTGCCTACCGTCTACCTCACCAACGACAACACATTCATGCTCAGGATAAAGGGCAACAGCATGGTGAACGCAGGCATACTCAACGATGACCTTGTGCTCGTAAAGCAGACGGAAAGCGCCAAAGACGGAGAGATAATAATAGCTCTTATTGACGACTCTGCCACCTGCAAGACATATTATAAGGAAGAAAAATATGTTCGCCTACAGCCCGAAAATGAGGCATATGAGCCTATATATGTGCGCGACTGCAACATAATAGGCAAGGTGATCGGTCTTTTCAGGAGCTATTGATATGGACAATTTTCTGGACTTCCTTGTCAAAAAATCGGACATAAAAAAAAATGAATATTTCAACTACAGACAGCCCTCAAAAAGCGCCTGTGCAAAGAAAAACACATCTCCTTATGAAAAAATTACAGAGCCTATAGTTGACGACTATGTTGTGTTTGACCTTGAAACCACAGGCATGAAGGCGGGCGTGAACGGCATAACGGAGATAGGCGCAGTAAAGGTGATAGACGGCGAGGTGGCGGGAGTTTTCAACACTCTTGTGAATCCGGAGCAGTTTATTCCTTATTATATAACCAATATTACGCACATCACAAACGATATGGTTGCAGGCAAGAGGACTATAAGGGAGGTTCTGCCCGAATTTCTGAAATTTGCGGGAGA
Source organism: uncultured Clostridia bacterium (assembly GCA_947632235.1). Taxonomy (GTDB): domain Bacteria; phylum Bacillota; class Clostridia; order Lachnospirales; family CAG-274; genus Gallispira. The sequence goes on along the minus strand of CANROO010000027.1, from coordinate 571 downwards.
TCTGCCTCTTATTGCGCACAATGCTTCTTTTGATATGTCTTTTATAATCCACAACGCCGCAAAGCTCGGCATTGAGGTGAAAAATCCCGTGCTGGACACTCTCTGCCTCAGCCGAAAATATAATAAGGAATGTGAAAAGCACAATCTGGCTTATCTTACAAGCTTCTTTAATGTGCAGCTGAAAAATGCGCACAGGGCTTATTTTGACGCGCTCGCCACAGAACGGATATATAGGATAATCCGCGGTAAATATAACGAAACGCTCAAACAAAATGCTTGACAAAAGACTGCAGACATAGTATAATATTATTTGCTGTTGATAAGACAGTATGTGCGTGTAGCTCAGCTGGATAGAGCGTCTGACTACGGATCAGAAGGCCGCGTGTTCGAATCATGTCACGCACATGTTTGAAAAAGCACCCAAGAGGTGCTTTTTTTGCGTAAATAAGCCGGTAATAAATACTTTTTATACACATTTTTTTGATATTTTCACTCCTCCGTTAGTTATAATTAAAAGGAGGAAATTTTAACGATGAAAAAAACATTTAAAAGATTCCTTAGTTCAGCGTTG
>CANROO010000026.1 GCA_947632235.1 uncultured Clostridia bacterium | reverse complement strand
GAACAACACCGATTTTTCGCGCATGGTAACTCTGGAGGTAGAGGTAAACGATGAATATATAAACACCGTAAGGGCTGACGGAGTGATCATTTCCACTCCCACAGGCTCCACAGCGTATAATCTTTCGGCAGGCGGACCCATACTCAATCCCAACACGGAGCTTATGACTATAACACATATATGTCCGCACGCTCTCTACGCAAGACCCCTTGTGGTATCGGGCGGTGACACGGTAAGGATAAAGTTTTCGGGAGATTACAGCAACGCCCGCGTCACCTATGACGGACAGAACGGCGACAGGATAAAAAAGGGAGACACCGTTGTGATAAGGCGCTCGGAATACTGCTGTGAAATAATAAAGACTACCGAGCTTTCGTTCTACGATATATTAAGAAGAAAAATGGTTGAAGTGAACTTATAAAACGGAGAAGAAAATGAAAGTAAGAAGACAGCTTAAAATACTGGAATTAATAAGAGAAAACAACATAGACACACAGGATACGCTTGTGGAGCTTCTGAACAAGGACGGCTTCAATGTCACTCAGGCGACGGTATCAAGGGATATACGCGAGCTCAGGCTCAGCAAAGTATCCGCAGGCATGGGTAAGCAGAAATATGCCCTCACATCCGAAAGCAACAGCGCTGAGATACTGGAGAGGATGAGCCGTGTATTCAGTGACGGCGTAATATCAATAGACTACGCCGGCAATCTCATAATAATAAAGACTATAACGGGCATGGCTATGGCTGTGGCTGCGGCTCTGGATGCTATGGACAATACCGAGATCATAGGCACGATAGCAGGAGACGACACCGTATTTTCGGCAGTGCGCAATGAAAACAAAGCTATATGGCTTGTACACAGACTCAGGAACGAGCTGCGCAACAGTTAGTTTCCGCTTTGGAGGTTGAGCTTATGCTTGAAAGACTATATGTAAATAATTTTGCGCTTATAGACGAGCTTGAGGTCGAATTCGGCAGAGGGCTCAATGTGCTCAGCGGTGAAACGGGCGCAGGAAAGTCAATAATTATAGGCTCCCTGGGCTTTGTAATGGGCGGAAAGGCTGACAAGGACATAATAAAGACGGGCTGTGACATGACGGAGGTATCCGCGCTCATATCGGTTGAGGACGAGAGCGTCAAAAAAGAGCTTGAAGCTCTTGACTCCCCTCCCGATGAGGACAACAGCATACTTATAAAGCGTACATTCAATACAAACGGCAAATCGGTATGCAGGATAAACGGCAAGCCTGCCACGGTCTCCATGGTGAGGGAGATATCTTCTCTTCTTGTGGACATACACGGTCAGCACGACCATCAGTCGCTTCTCAATCCCTCAAGCCACATAGTTATGCTTGACAGGCTGTGCGGACAGGAAATAGCTTCGGAGCTTGAAAGGCTCGGAGGACTTTATTCGGACTACAGGGAGATCTCTCATAAGCTGAAGGAAATAGACACAAGCGACAAGGATATACAGTACAAGCTGGAGCTGTACACCTACCAAAGAGATGAAATAGACGAGGCCTCCCTCAAAATAGGAGAGGACGCGGAGCTTTCCGAAAGACGCAATGTGCTCATGAACAGCGTGAAGCTCAAGGAGCTTATAAACGACTGCCTTGACTGCCTGCACAGGAACGAGGGCTCGGCAACGGACAGCTTGGGCTCGGCAATAGACAGCCTTGAAGCCATATCCGGCATAGACGATACTCAGGCGGAGACCCTGGAGGCTCTTAACGATGCCTATTCCATAATAGAGGACGCAGTAAAGAGCATAAGGCGATATGAGGAGGGCATGGACAGCGACCCTGACGAGCTGAACAGGACCGAAGAAAGACTTCAGCTCATATACGAGCTTAAAAACAAGTACGGCGGAAGCATTGAAGCCATACTTGCTCACAGGGACAGGGTAAGCGAAAAAATAGAGCTTATAGAAAACAGCGAGGCTCTTGCATCGGAGTATTCGGCAAGGAAGAAGGAGCTTGAAAAGGATATAAGGACCGTTTGCGCGCGCATTACGGACATAAGGAAAAAAACGGCTGTAAGAGCCGAAAAAAATATAATATCTATACTTAAGGAGCTGAGCATGGAAAACGCCATGTTCAGCATAAGCATAACGCCTAAGGAGGGCTTTGACGAAAAGGGCGCTGACAAGGTGGAATTTCTTATATCCGCCAACAAAGGCGAGGCGCTCAAGCCCTTAAGCAAAATAGCCTCGGGCGGTGAGATGAGCAGAGTTATGCTCGCGCTCAAGAACATACTTGCCGAGGTGGATAACATAGATACATTCATTTTTGATGAAATAGATACGGGCATAAGCGGAAGGACGGCACAGAAAACTGCCGAAAATATGCTTGCCGTTTCAAAAAAGCATCAGATAATATGTATAACTCACCTTCCGCAGATCGCATCTATGGCGGATAAAAACTTCCTCATAGAAAAGAGCACCGAGGGAGAAAGAACAAGCACAAATATTATTGAATTATACGGCGAAAAGGTGTATAATGAATTGGCAAGGCTTATAGGCGGTGCAGAGATAACGAAGGCAACGCTTGAGGCCGCCAAGGAAATGAAATTAATGACAGACAAGCTAAAGGAGAATTGAAAATGAAAAAGAAAATTGCGGTTATTTTAACGGGAATCATGCTTATTGCATCAACAGGCTGCAGTCTTAACGGCTCCGAGGGCATTGATGCGAAACTTGCAAAGACTGAGGACATCTTCACGGAAATAAGCGAAGAAAGCAATGTTGAAAACACTGTGGCTTCGGATGCCTTTTCAAAGGCGCTTGAGGCTGTAAATTCAAGCGACAACATCACCATAAAGGTGTCGAACCGTATCACAATGGGCACGGAGGGCACGGAAGGCTATCAGGACAGCCTGAATGAAAGCCTTGTAAAAATAGGCAAGGACGGAGACAAGAGCACGGGCAATGTAGTTATAGACAACACCTATGTTAACTCCGGAGCGGACGGAAAGCCTGCCGAGGAAAAGAGCAAAATAACCGGCACCTATGCAGATGACGCTCTCTATTTCATAACGAACGACGGCGACAAGGTAAAGGAAGAAATGGGCTTTGACGACTTTATGTCAGTAGTAAATACCTACAGCGTAAGCCTCTACACGGACTGTATAGCAAGGGCTGCCTGCGTTGAGAGCAAAAAAAGCAAGACCTACTACATCGCATATGACCCTGCAGCCTTTGAAACAACTATGAACACAAATATAGAGGCCTCCGGTCAGACCTTTGACGACGGCGAGGCAATGCATGTGAAGTATGCAAATGTCATAGCAGAGCTTGACAATGATGACAATTTAAAGAGCTATGTATTTGTAATAAACGCAGAATATGTTACTGACACGGAAACAACGCCCTACAACTACGAGATAAAGACTGTAGTAAAGGACAAGGATTCAACCGTTGTAGAGCCTGTTGAAGACAAGGAAGACTACATGAGCACAGACGAGTACACAAAGCTTTTGCAGGATAGGATAATGGAATCCGAAGAGGCTTCGGGCTCGGAGCTTGTGACTGACGGAGCAGAAGCAGGTGCAGATGACGCAGAAGCAGGCGCAGACACAGCCGAGGCAGGCACTCAGGCACAGTAAAAGCCCTGTATATTATCTAAAAAAATACAAAAAACTGTTGACAAAATATTAAACTTATGCTAAAATATTTTTTGTGTTCGGTACAGAGCACAAAAAATATCTGCGCGATTAGCTCAGTTGGCAGAGCAGCTGACTCTTAATCAGAAGGTCCGGGGTTCGAGCCCCCGATCGCGCACTTTTAACAAGCTTTAAAGCTTGCTTTTTTTAAATAAATTTATATCGGGTATGAGAAAAATTTTGCGCGGCCGTGGCGGAATGGCAGACGCGCAGGATTCAGATTCCTGTCCCGGTTACGGTGGTGTGGGTTCAAGTCCCATCGGCCGCAGTTTCGCTTTGATTATCCGTATATATTTTTATTTATACAAAAAGCTTAAATGGGGATGTGCGTTTTGCACACCCCCATTTTTTATTTTCAGTCATACAGCCCTGCTCTGTCGTTTATTACAAGCACTCTCAAAAGCGTTTCGCTTATGTCAAGGCCATTTTCATTGCCTCTTAAAATACCCTTATCAATGAGCTTCTCAATAGTCGGTCTGCCCCAGTCGGGTATTTCGAACACTCTGTTATATACCCTGTCGATATATCTGTATACCATATCGTTAGCTTCTTTCTGCGCTATTTTTATTACTTCCGCTTCTGTCATATCATCGACCTCCCATGTCTTCTTAAAATTATTTACATTGCCGTAAAGCTTTTTGAGCTTTGCAGGCGTACTGCCCCAGTCGGGCAGCTGAAAATGAGGCTTATCAACGGGGCTTATCCAGTCGCCTCCCCATTCCAGACCTATATTCTTGCCTATTGCTCCCACTTTTGAAAACCAGCCGTCTTTGTCATAATAAGCGCCCTTGCCGTCGTTTCGTATTATATCGAAGGCAACACCCCACTGATGCATGGAGCTGTATGAGCTGCCGTCAGCATAGGTGACGATGTTGCCCGATGTTATCCTGCCCTTGGCATAGAGCGAGTTCTGCTCCTCAACGGAGCGAAAGCACTCGCCCAGCTTTACAATAAGCCCCTGCTTTGCACACTCGTTCACAAGCCTTTTTGCAAGCTCCTGCAAACGAGGATGACATAATTTAATATTTCTGCTCATAGATTATTCCTCCTTACAACAAATTCCTGCCTGCCATCTTGGCACTATATCTTTTTCAAAAAGCCCTTCGGGCAACTCTGTTTTCCTTGCGTTGGCTTGATTTTAATAAAATCAACCCTTTGGCAAGCCACAGAGTTTTTGAAAAAATTACGAAAAATAAATCAAAGATTTATTTTTCAAACTTCAGGCAGCCCTGCCGTGCTTGTCAGCAAGCTCAGCACGCCTGCCAATATACTTGCGCTTACGACCGCTGTCCAGTTGACTTCATTCAGCACGACAGCCGTGCCTGTCATGGCTATCGCGCTCTGCGCCATTGTCTTTATCGCCCTTATAAGGGCGGCTTTTAACCATTTCTTTGTCATTTTTATCTCCTCCTGTATAATGTATTCAGCTCCCTCTCGGCTCCTCTTTGTGACTGAGAGGCTATGTCTCCTTCAAGGGCTTGTTATTACCGTTAGCATCCTCCAGGTCGTCTATCCTGTGATTGATGACCTTTATTTTTTCATTTGTGACCTCTTCCTTCTTCTCAAGCTCATACATGCGCTCTATGATGTTGTTGTGCTTATTTACCTTTTGCTCCAGCTGTTCTATGCGGTATGTAATAAGCCTTGTATTTATAAATATGCCTGCCACAGCTCCCGCAGCCGAGCCCAGAGCGCCTATAAGAGCAATTATAATATTCTGCATACGTATCTCCTCCTTGGTTATGCTTTTTTTGCCTCCCTATTCTTTATATATTATTTAAAATGACAAAGTGTGACATTTATTTCATAAATTAAAAATTTTTTCCAAATAAAAAAATCCCCGTCCGCATATCGCAGACAGGGGATAATTTTTAATATCAAATATTTGTGTAATATATGCCGGCCGCAAGCTGAACGCCTATCGACACAAGCGTTATGGCTATCCAGCAGCAGAAGCCCATGGCTATAGGCTTTCCGCCTTTTTTAATAAGCTCGGCTATGTTTGTGTTAAGACCTATGGCGCACATTGCCATGGCTATAAAGAACTTTGCGAGCCACTTCATGGCAGGTACAAAGCTGTCGGCATAAAGCGCCGTGAATCCGCCTTCGGGAATGAGCCCCACAACGGTTGTTATAACGGAAGCGCCTATGAAATAAAGTATGAAGAACGGGAATATGCTTTTTACCGAAAAGCCACCGCCCTCGCCCTTTGTCTTTTTTGCCTTTGCCGTTCTGTAAAGAGCCAGCACAAGTGTAATGGGTATAATGGCAAGCGTTCTTGTAAGCTTGACAGTAACGGCGGATGAAAGTATGCCGTCAACACCGTAAATGCTCTCTGCCGTTGACGCAGCCGCAGTAACGGAGGATGTGTCGTTTACAGCCGTTCCGGCAAAAACAGCGAAGCCCTCCGAGCCCAAGCCTATGGCGTGGCCGAGAGTCGGAAAAATAAGTGCCGCAAGCACATTGAAAAGGAATATTACCGAAATTGCCTGCGCCACCTCTCTGTCGTCAGCGTCTATAACGGGAGCAGCGGCGGCTATTGCGGAGCCTCCGCATATTGACGAGCCAACGCCTATGAGCACGGACACCTTGGAGTCCATTTTAAGCGCCTTCATCATTATATAAGCCACAATGAGCGATGTAGAAACAGTCGAAACTATTACGGGCAGGCTCTTGCCTCCAACGCTCGCTATGGTGCCGAGGTCAAGCGAAAAGCCAAGTATTATTACAGCCCACTGCAGTATTTTCTTGGATGTGAACTTTATACCCTTTGCAAGAGAGTCCTTCGCGGCCAGCGAGGGTGAAAAAAGAGTGATGAGCATGCCTATAAGTATCGCAAAAACGGGCGCTCCCACCACCTCGAGCGAAAACGAGCCTATGCTCACCGATGAAAGCAGCATAGCCACTGCCGCTATGAGCACACATATTATTATTCCGCCTGCATAGTCCTTTATGTTTTTCATGGTATTGCTTCCTTTCTGTTTTTTGATGTGTTTTCCGAATAATACATATGATAAACATTCACTTTAAAAGCCTGTAATTATATGGTACAATAATTTTGTAAAAAAATCAAGTACGGGGAATGAATAAAAGTAAAAAACAAATCGCTTATTAAATACATTGCAGGACTGCTTCTCTTTGGTTCAAACGGCTTTGGGGTGAGCTTTATATCTCTTTCAAGCTATGAAACGGTGCTTACAAGAAGCGTACCGGGAAGCATATTTCTGATAGCACATTATATGTTCGCCGGTAAAAGCGGTATTCCTGAACGAAAGAATGTCATTTATACAGATACTCGGCGCAGCATTTATAATAGGCGGAGCAATGCTCGGAGAACTGCAGAAAAAACAGACAGCATAAAAAAGAGAGGCGAAATGCCTCTCTTCTGTATGTCGATAAACCACATTGTAATATGAATTTTTTGCGGGCGGGCAATGCCCGCCCCTACAAGTGATTAGCTCACATAGTGGTTTGTAGGGGCGTGCATTGACGCCCGTAAAATTATTATTCCCGGGATCACAGTGTCTTTTTCAGAAGCTCGGTGAGCTTTTCTATATCTATGGGCTTGGCGAGGTGATCGTTCATGCCTGCCTCTATCGCCCTTATCCTGTCCTCCTCAAAGGCGTTGGCTGTCATGGCAATTATGGGTATTTTGCCTATGGCTCTGCCCAGCGCTCTTATCTTTTTGGTGGCTTCATAGCCGTCCATAACGGGCATCTGTACATCCATAAGCACAAGACCGTACTGTCCCGGCTTTGAATAGCGCACCTTTTCATAGGCTTCCTTGCCGTTTTCGGCAGTATCTACAACAAGACCCATACCGCTCAATATCTCATAGGCTATCTCGCGGTTAAGCTCGTTATCCTCGGCAAGCAATACAGACTTTCCTTCAAAGCTGACGCTATCAGCATTATCGGGATTATTGTCATTTATGCTGCCGACAGTTCTTTCAAGAACATAGTGAAGGTCGGAGGCAAAAAGGGGCTTACTTATGAAGTCGGTAACGCCTGCCTCGCGCGCCTCGTCCTCAACATTCGTCCAGTCATAAGCCGAAAGCAGTATTATGGGCGCATCCTTACCTATAACGCCCCTTATGCGGCGGACGGTTTCAATGCCATTCATATCTGGCATAGACCAGTCAATTATATATACCTCATATGGATCGCCCATATCAAGAGCCTCCTCCGTGCGGACAACAGCTTCCTTGCCGTACATTGTCCATTCGGAGCGAAGTCCCAGCTCACGGAGCATTTTGGAAACACTCTGACAGCTTATAACATCATCATCCACAACAAGTCCGCGCTTTCCCTTAAGCTCCGTTATCTCGGCAAACTCACGCATTTCTCCGTCGAGCTTAAATTCAAACTCCACGGTAAATTCAGTGCCAACATTGGGTTGGCTGCTGACAGCTATTTTGCCGTTCATCATATCCACTATATTTTTGGTTATGGACATTCCAAGACCCGTGCCCTGTATACCGCTGACGGTGGATGTTCTCTCGCGTGTGAAGGGCTCGAATATGGTCTTAGCGAACTCGGGACTCATACCTATGCCCGTGTCCTTTACAAGAAATTCGTACACAGCGCAGCGCTCCTTGTCTGAAGGCTTCTGTGTAACTCTCAGAGTAATGGTTCCTCCCGGCTCGGTAAACTTTATAGCGTTTGAAAGCAAATTCAAAAGCACCTGATTGAGTCTTAGCTTATCACAGCGTATGTTTTCATCCGTGACATCCACTGTATCTATAAAAAGCGCAAGATTTTTGGCATGAACATCCGCCTGTATTATATTTCTTAATCCATGCAGTACTTCAGCAAGGTTTTCGGGCTTTTCCTCTATATGTACATTGCCGGATTCTATACGGCTCATATCCAGCACATCGTTTATGAGCGAAAGCAGATGGTCGGAAGACTGGGCTATCTTTGAAAGATAGTCCCTTGCGCGCTCGGTATTGTCGATATGCTCCGAAGCCAGAGCCGTGAAGCCTATTATGGCATTCATGGGCGTTCGTATATCATGCGACATATTGTTGAGGAAGGTAGTCTTTGCGCGGTTTGCCTGATCTGCCATAACAAGAGCATCAGAAAGCTCCTGCTCCTTAAGCTCGTATTTTTCGCTGACTTCCTTTATTCTCTTTTCAAGCACCTTCTGTGAGCGAAGCCTTGCTATAAGCACAATGCAAACTATCACAAAAAGGCTTATGAAAAGCAGAGCCAACATTCCGTAAATTGGGTTTCCGTACAGAAATGCCATAAGACTGTGGTCGCTTTCAAAACTTTGAAGACCCGCTTCCGACATAATTATATCCGAACGGGTTTCATCGCTTAGTCCCGCTATTTCCTTATTCAGCACAGATATAAGAAGATGATCTTCTCTGTTGCTAACACCCATGCAATACGACATTGCAAGTTCGCCCATAAGAATATAGCTATATCTGTTCTTGACATCATGGCGGGTTATTCTTTCGGCAGTATACACACAAAATACAGCCGCATCAACACTTCCGTCGTCAACAGCCTTTATACATTCGTCCACGCTTTCATAGTTTATAATATCTTCAGGAGAATACATTTTGGCAATATAGCTGTGCAGCAACTCAGAATGTATGGTCACGGCAATCTTTTTTATTTCACCATTGTGATTTTTGCGCATTAAGCGGGCAAGCTCTGTATTTATATATGGGTCGGTGAGCTTATAGCCCTCGTTTTCCGCATCGTCATACACTTCTGTAAAATCAATGACTACATCTGCCTCTCCGCTTGCTCTTAAATGGTGGTATTCGTCGTGACTTTTTACCTCAATAAATTCATAAGCAATATTGTTCTTATCCGCAAATCTCTTGAATATTACGGGAAAAATTCCTTTTGCCTCGCCGCTTTCAAAATATGAATAGGGCGCCATATCTGGATTGACAAGCACTTTAAGCTTTCTGCCAGAAGAAATAAGCTCATTGAGATAATTTCTTTCGTTAGCATCCAGCATTACCGATCCTTCAGTGTCAAGGGAATAATATTTTCTGTTGAGTAAGTTGCGCCAATCAGGCTCCTTAAGGTCAAGCTCATATATGGCATTATTTATGCGCTCCATAAGCTGAGGATTATTTTTATTCACGACCACATAGAAATCGGACGGAGCCATAGATTCTATGACCCATTCATTGCGCAGAGCACGCAGACTGCCCGAAACAATACCGTCTACCTTGCCGTCTTGGAGTGCCTGCGAAAGTTCATCCTCTGTTTCAAAATATACTGGCTCATAAGTAAAGCTATGATTTACGGAAAAATCATGGAAGTTATCATTTTTGGAATTGCCGTCAAGCATGCCTATTTTAAGTCCGTCATATGTGGAATAATCTCCCGCAACAACAGCCGTATTGTCTGCTTTCACAGTGAATATAGTTGCATTTGTGCCTATAGGCTCGTCGGAGTAAAGAAACAGCTTTTCCCTCTCGGGCGTTTTAGAAGCAGAAGTTACAACATCCAGCTCGCCTCTTTCCAACATATCCAGATTATCTGAGTATGAAAGGTCATAGCCCAGATAATCAAAGCTCCAATCATCAAACACGCCTATTTTCTGAAAAAAATCATAGCCGTAGCCGCTTCTTGCGCCGTCGTCGGATATTTCATGATAGCCCGAAAATTTAAAGAAGCCCACTCTTATTTTATCCTCTGCCGCATTCGGTGCCACAGTGAAAATATTTATTGCAATAAGCGCCGCTACGGCGCATAATAAAACAAATCGGCGGAATAATCCGTGAATGTGTTTTGCTGTCATAATGTCGTTTTCTCCTTTTAAAGGGTTTATAAAAAAACCAAAAAATGAGCAAAGATCTGCAAAGATATTTTATAACTTATCTGTCTGTATAACCGTTTGGGTGGTTTTTGTGCCAGTTCCAGGCGGTCTCTATTATCTGTGTGAGAGTATTGAAGCGAGGCTTCCAGTTTAGCTCGCGCATTGCCTTTTCACTTGTGGCTATGAGCGTTGAAGGGTCGCCTGCGCGTCTGCCTTCCACAACAGCCTTTATTTCCTTGCCCGTAACTCTTCTTGTTTCTTCAACTACCTCTTTAACGCTGAAACCCGTACCGTTGCCAAGGTTATAAACAGCGCTTGTTTCATCTCTGAAAAGTTTTTCAATAGCCTTAATATGAGCATCGGCAAGATCGGTTACATGTATATAATCCCTGACGCAAGTTCCGTCGGGCGTGGGATAATCATCGCCGAACATGGCTATCTGCGCCCTCTGACCCAGAGCAACCTGCAAAATAATGGGTATAAGATGAGTTTCGGGAGAATGATCCTCGCCTATTTCTCCGCTTATATGCGCGCCTGCTGCATTGAAATATCTTAAGGCAACATACTTTATGCCATATGCCGCATCGCTCCACTTAAGTATTTTTTCAACGGTCAACTTTGACTCGCCGTAAGGATTTGTAGGCAAGGTTCTGTCGCTTTCAAGAATGGGGATATTCTCAGGCTCGCCGTAAGTAGCTGCTGTGGATGAGAATACTATCTTCTTTACCCCTGCCCTCACCATGGCTTCAAGAAGCCTTACAGTGCCGTAAACATTGTTGTCAAAATATTTTAAAGGCTCCGAACAGCTTTCGCCGACAAGCGAAAAAGCCGCAAAGTCAATAACTGCGTCAATTTTATTCTCGGCAAAGACCTTGTCCAGAAATTCGGCATCTCTCAGATCGCCTATATAAAGCTTTGCATCCTTATGCACCGCTTTTTTATGTCCCTTGCAGAGATTGTCCGCAACAACTACCTCATGTCCCTGTTCTATAAGCTCATAGACCGTGTGGCTTCCTATATATCCTGCGCCGCCGCATACAAGTATTTTCATAATTATTATCCTCCCGAATTAATATTTTATATATATTGTATTACATTTTCATTATAAGGTCAAATACATTCACTACATTTTCGGCAATAAAATCCGCTCCCGCTTTTTTTAGTTCTTCCTCGCTGCCGAAACCGTAGAGCACACCCATCGTGCTTATGCCGTTCTGCTTTCCGCCCGCAATATCGTGCTCTCTGTCGCCTATCATCAAAGCCTCGTTTTTAGGTATATGATACCTTTCAAGAGCGTAGGCTATAACGGCCGCCTTGCTCGTTCTGGCTCCGTTCAGCTCACTGCCCGAAACAAAGTCGAAATATTTTTTAAGATCAAATTTTTCAAGTATTATCTCGGCATATATCCATGGCTTTGAGGTGGCGAGCACAATTTTTTTGCCTGCAGATCTAAGCCCCGACAAAAGCTCGGGTATGCCGTCATATACCCTGTTTTCAAATATACCGCGTGGTCCGAAATACTCCCTGTATTTGGTCATGCCTATGTGCGACTGCTCCTCGCTCAGGCCTGCAAACTCCATAAAGGACTGCCTGAGAGGCGGACCTATATATTTGTAAAGCTCCGCCCTGTCCCCGGTATGTATGCCGAAGTATTCAAGGGCGTAGTTGACACCGCCCGTTATGCCCTCCGCCGGGTCGGTGAGCGTGCCGTCAAGATCAAACAAAATATATTTCATATTTACTTACCCATTTCCTTAAGAAGATCCATCTTTATATCGTAGAGCCTTTTTGAAAGGTCTACATATACATCGTGGGGATTTACAAGACGCCTTGTTTCGCTCCAGAGCGTATCCAGCTCCGAAAGGCAGTAATCCCTTATTTCCATGACGGGCTTCGGCTCGTATACGCACTCGCCCTTTATAAAAAGCGGTATCATAAGCTCTCTCAGCTTATATGTGCCTGCCTTCATTACGGTCTGCTTCCAGCTCTCCTTTGAGTCAAAAAGCACAAGATCGTCATTTTCGCTGTAGCTCTCCTCCTCAAGACATATAAGGTCTGCCTTTATCTTGTTGGGTGCTTTTTCATATACCCTTATTATCTTTTTATTGCATGGGTTGGTGACCTTTTCGGTGTTTTCGGAAAGCTTTATTTTAGGCTCGAACTTACCGTCCTTCATTATTGCGGCAAGCTTATAAACTCCGCCGAATGAGGGACAGTCCTTTGCCGTTATCAGATTGGTGCCCACTCCCCATGACGTTATCTTTGCGCCCTGATGCTGTTTCAGGCTCTCAATAAGGTACTCGTCAAGGTCGTTTGAAGCAGATATAACGGCATCCTCAAAGCCTGCATCATCAAGCATTTTTCTGGCTTCCTTTGAAAGATAAGCAAGATCTCCGCTGTCAAGCCTTATGCCGTAGTTTTTAAGCTCTATACCGCTTTGACGCATCTCTGTGAATACCCTTATCGCATTGGGCACGCCCGATTTTAAAGTATCGTATGTATCCACAAGCAGTATGCAGGCGCTCGGATAAAGCTCGGCATATTTCTTGAATGCCGTATACTCATCGCCGAAGCTCATTATCCAGCTGTGGGCATGAGTTCCCTTCACGGGTATATCGAAAAGCTTGCCTGCAAGCACATTGCTGGTTGCGATACAGCCTCCTATAACGGCCGCCCTTGCGCCGTATGTGCCGGCATCGGGACCCTGCGCGCGCCTTAAGCCAAATTCCATAACGCCATCGCCCTGAGCTGCATAGCACACCCTTGAAGCCTTTGTGGCTATGAGGCTTTGATGATTCATTATATTGAGTATGGCAGTTTCAACAAGCTGAGCCTCCATAATGGGCGCAATGACCTTTATCATGGGCTCTCTGGGGAATATGACACTGCCCTCGGGTATGGCGTAAATATCTCCGCTGAAGCGGAAGCTTTTGAGATAAGCTATAAAATCATCCGAAAAAATGCCGAGACCCGAAAGATAATCTATATCCGACTTGTCAAAGTGCAGATCTTTTATATACTCGACCACCTGCTCCACACCGCAGCATATGGCATAACCGCTGCCGAAGGGATTTGTGCGGTAAAAGGCATCGAATACGACCGTTTCATTCTTATGCTTATTGTTGAAATAAGCCTGCATCATTGTAAGCTCATATAAGTCCGTAAGTAAGGTGAGATTTTCTTTCATTTTTTCCTCCTGTTAAAAAATACCTTTTTCAATATAGCTCTCCATAACGCCCGTTATAACTGCATAACGCCCCAAAACCTCCATAAAGGACAAAAGCGAAAATGCAAGCGATATGTTGCTTAGCGTTTTGTTACGCGTCTTTATATAGAAGCAAAAGCCAAGCACCGTTGTAACAAGCGTAAGAGCAAGAGATGATTTATAAAAAAGCTCGCCCCTGCCTGCAAGCATGAATACCGCTCCGTTCAGCACCGACAGTGCCGACACTGCACAGAACAGACGCTCGCCCCTTGTGAAATTGCGCGCGAATATGCAAAACAGAGCCGATATGCATACGCATATCATGACCGCCCTTGATATAACGGGACTTATTTCAAATATGCCGTAGTAAAGGCTGAGCGCTATGCTCCTTGATATTCTGCCGAAGACAAAATCCATATATCTGTAAAACACAAGCGTGAATACAATGCAGAACAGTATATAAATTTTATTGAGCGATGTAAAGCTCTTGTCCTCGCAGGTCTGCCTGTAAAGCCATATGCTTGCAGTGTTCACTAGCATGACGGCTATTGTGTGGGGCAGAATATTCAGCCTGCCGAATGGCAGTATGATCGAAACGACAGTCCACAGAAGCATAAGGCAGAGGCAGGCGGAAATTTTTTTGCCGAATTTATAAAAACCGTTCCTGCCGAAGCTGTAAGCCCACTTCTGACGGAGACTGCCGTCCTTATAAATGCCCTCCTCCCACATTATCTGCGTCTGTGTTCTGTTGTCCTCGCTCGTGTCATAAAACCGCGACAAGTCGTTTATATCTCTGTCGGATGCCATAATATCACCTCGCTCAGTCCTTTTTGCTCCTCAATATATCAAGTATTTTATTAAAATAAGCGGGAGGCTCCGCCTTAAATTCCATGTATTCACCCGTGACGGGATGTATGAAGCCAAGTATGCCTGCGTGGAGCATCTGACCCTCCAGGCTGAAAAGCTGTTTTTTGGGACCATAGACGGGATCGCCCAGGAGAGGATGTCCTATATACGCCATATGTACCCTTATCTGATGCGTTCTGCCCGTTTCAAGCCTCAATTCGATATGCGTGAGCTTGCCTAAGGGCTCTATGACCTTGTAATGAGTGACCGCAGTCCGTCCTCCCGAGGAGAGCACAGCCATTTTCTTTCTGTCATTCTGTGAGCGCCCTATGCAGGCATTTACAACACCCTCCGGCTCGTCAAAGCCGTTATACACCACAGCCTCGTATATCCTCTTCATGGAGTGCTCCGCAAGCTGAAGGCTCAGCCCTCTGTGAGCAATGTCCGACTTGGCTATGACCAGCACACCGCTTGTGTCCTTATCTATCCTGTGGACAATGCCGGGGCGCATAACGCCGTTTATGCCCGAAAGCCTGTCACCGCAGTGATACATGAGAGCATTCACAAGTGTTCCCGTGTAATGCCCCGGGGCAGGATGCACTACCATATCCTGAGGCTTATTCACCACTATAAGGTCATCGTCCTCAAAGAGAATGTCAAGCGGTATATCCTCGGGCTCTATGCTCACGCTCTCGGGTTCGGGCATCTCCACCTCTATAATATCGTTCTGCCTGAGCTTGTAATTCTTGCTCTTTATATCTCCGTTGACCCTTACAAAACCCTTTTCTATAAGGCGCTGTATTGCGGAACGGGATATATCCTCCAGCTCCTCGTTCAAAAACATATCTATTCTTTTGTTTATATCCTCTGCCTCTATGCTGTAAGCTTCCATTTATTCAGCCTCCCTGCGCCTGTCCGATACAAAAACGCCTGTCACCAGCAAAAACGCGCCTGCACATACGCATATATCCGCAAAGTTGAAAACGGGATAGTCAAAGCCGAATATATAAAAATTGAGCATATCCACAACAAAGCCCCTTAAAAGCCTGTCGAGCATATTGCCTA
This sequence comes from uncultured Clostridia bacterium, assembly GCA_947632235.1. Lineage (GTDB taxonomy): Bacteria > Bacillota > Clostridia > Lachnospirales > CAG-274 > Gallispira. Next base: position 6,888 of record CANROO010000026.1, on the reverse strand, counting down.
TGGCTCCCGAGCATATGAGAACGAGAGCAGGCTTTATCAATGTTTTTTCGCTGCCGAGCTTTATATAATAATATATGCACACCGCCAGCACAACAAGGGTGAGCGCTATGAAAAACCACTTGGCATTCTGAAGCACACCGAAGGCTGCGCCCCTGTTTTCAACATAAGTAAGGCTGAAAAAGTTTTTTATTATGTCAATATTGCCCACGGGCTTTAAATAAGCCAGCGTAATGTATTTTATTATCTGATCCGAAAGCACAAGCACCGCCGTAAAAATAACGGGCAGAAAAAACATACATATCTCTCCTTTTATAAAAATGACCCATTACGCTCCGCAATGGGTCACATGATCTAATTACAGATATATTCAAGCGCCGTTTTTATCTCGTCCTCCTTGGCCGTCCTGTCGGAATAGGCATCGCCTATGCTCCTTAAAGCTACAATGCTTATTACGCCGTTTTTGGTCTTTTTGTCATTGAACATCTGAGTATATACGGCTGAAATGTCAAAATCGTGTATGCTGACGGGAAGCCCGAGATACTCCAGAAGCTCCCTGCACCTTTGTAAATCCCCGGAGGTGACCGTTCCTCTGTTGTACGAAAAACAGAGAGCCGAAAGCATGCCTACGGCAACGCACTCGCCGTGGAGCATTTTAAAGTCCGAAAGAGTTTCAATGGAATGGCCGAAGGTATGGCCGAAGTTAAGTATTTCTCTCAGCCCCGTTTCCTTCTCGTCCTTGCTGACTACATTTGATTTTATCCTGCAGGAGCCGTATACCACCTCCGCAAGAGCATCGCTGTCAAGAGCCTTTATTTTTTCCCTGTTGTCAAGGAAAAAGTCCAGATAGCTTTTATCCTGTATATAGCCGTGCTTCACAGCCTCGGCAAGTCCTGCCGCCACCTCTCTTCGGGGAAGAGTGTTGAGCGTGGAAGTATTGATATACACAAAGTCGGGCTGATAGAAGGCGCCCACCATATTTTTGTTGCCCAAAAAGTCAACGCCCGTCTTACCGCCCACACTGCTGTCCACCTGCGCAAGCAGTGTAGTGGGAAGCTGAACGAAGCTTATGCCCCTCATATAGGTGGCGGCCGCAAAACCGCACATATCGCCTGCAACGCCTCCGCCCAGGGCAATCAGAACTGATTTTCTGTCCAGATGATTTTCAATGAAGAATTTGTAGAAATCCGTTATAGTGGACAGATTCTTGCTGTTTTCGCCTGCCTCGAAGGCATATCTCGATATTTTTGTGAAGTGTCCCTGAAGTATGGACGTTATTTCATCGGCATATATGGGCTCTACATTGGTATCCGTTATTATACATACGCTCCTGCCCGTAAGCCCTGCTTCCTCAAAGGCGGAGAGCAGAGAGCCGTAGCTGTTGTCAATATATATGGGATATTTTTTTATACCCGTGTCTACGCTTAAAATTTTCATTTTACTTTTCCTGTTCCGTCTGCTCGAAGTCCTCTTTGTTTTCATCAAGTATATTGATGTGAGTTTCAAGCATATTTCTGAGCAAATTCTTTACCCTTATGTATTCCGAGCGGGCCTTTGATATTTCTGTATGCACATCGGCAAGCTCATTGTTTGCCTCGCTCATCATTTCCATTATTTTGTTCTGGGCATCGAGAATTATATTCTTAGCCCTTTCCTCTGCCACATTAACAATGTGCTCCGCATTGGATGTAGCATTTTTAACGGTGTCGTCAGCCGTCTTTTCGGCGCGCACTATGGAGCTTTTTATGGTGTCCTCAAGCCCCTTGTAGTGATTTATTATCTCATCCTTGGATGCAAGGGCATCCTTCATTTTGGCATTTTCGCTGTAGAGCTTTTCAAACTCCATTATCACCTTGTCCAGAAAGAGGTCTACCTCCTCGCTGGAATAGCCCTTAAAAGGCGTCTTCTTAAATTCTACGGTTTCGATGTCCAAAGGTGTAAGTGAGCCCATAATTTCATCCTCCTTTTATTTGTATACGGATACGCTTACAAGTACCCTGTCCTTTTTGGTTATTCCCATTATCTCGTTTAGCCTTATCCTGCCGAAGCCTCTGAGTGTGACAACATCGTCCGCCTCCACGCCGTGAGAGGGCGAGAGCGTCTTTTTCCAGTTGATATAGACCTTTTCGCCTTTTATAAGCTCGCTTGCGCGTCCGCGCGATATATTGAACGCTCCGCTTAAAAGAGCATCGAGCCTGAGGCTTGAAAGCGTTATTTTTTTCTCCGATGCCTCGGAGGGCTTGGGAGAAAATGAAGAAAGTATTTTTACATTTACCTTTGTATGCCCCACTCTTTCGAGGTTTACGGCAATGTAATCCGCCACATCGCTGTCAGCATAAATAACGGCTCTGCCCTCTTCGGTTATTATATCGCCCGTCTTTTCCCTTGTTATGCCAAGCCCCAGTACGGAGCCGAGAAAGTCTCTGTGAGTAAGCGTTTTGCTGTACTTTGCATTATAGCTTATCTCAACGGGCGTTATGGGAAAGAGCGAGATGTCTTCATCTGAAAATTCCGGGAAAAAGCCGAGCTTTACCCTTTCGCTGTCCTCATAGCCTCCGTATATGAGTATAGCGCAGTCCGCGTCCGAAAGCTTATGCTTTATGCCGTGGGCGCTGTAAGGGTCCATAAAGTCCGTGAATGCCGGAGCAAATGTCTTTTTTGCAAGCTCCATGCGGTCATAGACCTTGGCAGCCGAAAGCCTGTCCTCTCCGTCGCCGAATGAGGCAAGAAAATCCTTCCTGTTCATAGCCTAGAGCGCATAGATGACAGATATGAGTATCGTTTCGACAATAGCTATGAGAAAATAAGCTATAACGGGCGAAAAATCTATCATCATACCTCCGCCGAGAGGCGACCTGTCTATAATTTTCCTTATAGGCGCCATTATAGGCTCTGTGAGCGAATATATTATGTTATAGAAAAAATTATTCCTGTTTATTGGTAGCCATGAGAGTATGCACCTTATAAGTATGGCAAACTCAAGAATATTGAAAAATATCCTTATGGCAGTTATTAAAATAGCCTGAATAGTCATACGACCTCTCCCCGTTAAAAATTAATAGCGTCTGTTAAATACGGAGTTGGGAAGCTTTATACCGCTTGCCGCAAGCTCCTCCTTAAATTCGCCCGTAATGGCTACATCGTAAGGTCCTATTATGTATATCCTGCTGGAGATCTGCTTTATGGAACCGCCGAGAGCATAGCATGAACCGCTTAAGAAATCGGTTATCCTCTGAGCAATATCCCTGTCCATATTTTCAAGGTTTACAATGACCGTTTTTTTGTTTCTGAGCTCAATGGTTATCTCGCTTGCAGCCTCTATGGACTGGGGAGTTGCGACAACAACGCTCATTTTTACCTTGGCGTTTATGTCAATGACATTGCCTCTTGAAGAAGAAAATGTGCTTCTTTGGGGAGCTTCCTCCTCCTGAGTGTCTGCACTGCCCCTTCTGAAGCTGTGAATGATGTCAAAGCGTGGTCTAGAGCTCCTGCCCTCGTCATAGTCGTCATACTCATCCTCATAGTACTCGTCATATTCTTCATCATAGTCATCGTAATCATCGGGAGCACCCATTATCATTGTTTTTAACTTGTTGAATAACTCTGCCATTTTATTATTTCCTCCTGTTTTTGTATTTATGAGCAACAGTATAAATTTTTGTTATTTATACGCTGTAATCCCTTGCACCGAATATGCCTGTGCCTATTCTCACAATGTTTGCACCTTCCTCTACGGCCACCTCGTAATCGTTGGTCATACCCATGGAAAGATATCTCATATCTATATTATTATAGTTTTTGTCCCTTATGTCAACAAATAATTTTCGCATCCGCGCAAAATGTACACGATTTTCCTCGCTGTCCTCCACAAAGGGCGCCACGGTCATAAGTCCGCACACCCTTATATTATCGAGCCTGCTCACCTCAAGAGCAAGCGCCTCCGCCTGCTCGGGCGCAATGCCGTGCTTGCTTTCCTCGCCTGCTATATTTATTTCTATGAGGACATCCATAGTGATGCCGGCCGCCTTAGCCCGCTTTGAGATCTCCTCCGCAAGCTTAAGGCTGTCAAGAGAATGTATGAGGCAGACCTTGTCTATAATATATTTGACCTTGTTGGTCTGGAGATGACCTATCTGATGCCATTTTACATTTTCTATCTCATAGTATTTCCTGTTTATCTCCTGGGGCTTATTCTCGCCGAACTCCGAAAGTCCTGCCGAGAGCGCCTCGTTCATGCGGGGAATGTCCACAGTCTTGCTGACCGCAAGAAGCAGTATATCCTCCCTTTTTCTTCCGCTCCTTTGAGCGGCGGCGGATATGCGCTTATTCACGGCGTCTATATTTTCTTTTATACTCATATTGCATTACCTCTTATTCATATACCATTTCCTGCTTGCTCACATTGCTCGGGTCTGTCATTATTCTGTCGTAAATATATATATTGGTGTTATATCCCGGGTCAAGTATTGTGTGAGTGCTGTTTGAGACCGAATTTGTAAGATTTATGGTCCTGAACTCGGCAATACCCGTATTTACTACATATATGCCCTTGGTGTTGAGCACATCGGATATGACGAAGGTGTCCTCGCCGTCGGGTATGCGTATTGTATCGCCGACATTTATAACGCCCATCTGAACGGGGGTGTAGCAGTAATTGCCGTCTTCGGGGTCATTTCCCGATATGCTTACTGCGACCTTTGTGGTACCGTTTTCCGTCACCTTGAGCACATTGCCGTCCGAATCCACATAGCTTGCAGGTATCTTCATGAGAGTTTCCTCAACTATGGCGTTATTGGGTATCTTGAAGCCCGTTCCGGTGCTCTCGGTCTCCAATATGACATTGCGCATATTCATAAAGTCTGCCATATCCCTTGTGAGCTTCAATATGACATAGCTTTCGCCCCTGCCGTTGTCCTTTATGTCATAAACCACGGCGTCAAGCTTATGCTTCTTGCCCTCGTTGTCCTTCACATAGACTGTAACGGGGTCGTCTTTCTCCCATTCGTCCATATAGTCGTTGGGGATATACGAGACTATATACCATATATTGGAATCCACGAGCTTGAATGCAGGGTCTCCTGCCTTTACATTGCTTCTGAAGCTGCTCTGCGCCCTTATGGTGTCGTCCATTCTGCTCTTGGGTATATCAGCCATATTTTCGGGCGTGAGCTCGCCCTCCATGTTGTCGATATAATATGAGACTATACCGCTTTGTTCCGCAACCAGATTGCTTATATTCTCGTTGAGCTTGCTCTCCTGCTCCTTCTTCTGCGACACAAGATCGCTTATGGCACTGCTGTCCTCGGTGAGAAGATACTGATTTCTTGTATCGAGCTGTTTTGAAACGGTGTTTTCAAGCTCATATATATTGCCGAGCTTCATATAAGCGTAATCCATTGCGTTTTCGTCAATGGTATTTTTTATCTGAGTGTTATATTTTTTTATGTCCTCGGAATATACAGAGATATCCTTTCTTTCGGACTGTATTTTCATTATCTGCTCGTTTATGCTGTCAAGGCTTGACTGCATCTGCTCCACGACTGCTTTATCCTTTATACTGCAGACGACAGTACCCTTTTTTACCTTCTCGCCGTCCGCCGCGTCATAGGATATAACTCCGCCCTTATCCGCCGTGTATACCTTCTCGCTCCTGACTATGACGGCATTTGCGGACTTGGGTGTGTCCACGGTGCCGTATGAAAGCACATCGAAGCTTACGGCCTTCTTGGAAAAGAAATTGATGGGCTGAGCTATTATATATATAAAGAACACCGCAAAAATAAACATTATAATGGGCTGTATCGCCCTGTTGCGCTTTTTGGAAACGGTCTCGTTGGATATTATCTTGGCATCGCTTTTTTTGCCTCCCTTTACAAGGGAGAAAAGATTGCCGACTGCCCTGCCCGCAGAAGACACAAGTCCGCCCCTGCGTTTTTTGGAAACGGTCTTTTTTGCTCTGTCGTCCCTTTCATCGGTATGGACCGTTCTGCCGTAGCCGTTGCGTTCATTGAAATATCTGAATGAGCTGTCATGAGGGATGCTCCGCCTGTCCTCCCTCTTGGGAAGGTCGGGGAGAGTTCTTCTCCTGTTCTGCGGTGTCGTATTTTTTGTTTTAAAGGAGCTTATTGTGTTGTTCTTTCTGCCTTTATCGTTTTTCGGCACAGCTTTTACCTCCCTTAAACTTGATAACAGGTCATAATTTACGGCTTGGTTTAATATAATATCAGCAAAGAGCCGACGGGGGACTCAAGCCATAAAAAAGACTATACCTATATATATTATAACAATATTTGCTGTAATTTTCAATCTAATTATACTGTTTTTTCCCAAAGAAATTATGCTCGCGGTCAAAAAGGGGCTTCTGCTTTGGTCGGGCTGTGTGCTCCCTGCCCTTCTGCCCTTTATGATAGGCATAAATCTGCTGAAGGCAACGCCCTTTCCCATACTGCTTTCAAGGCTTTTAAAGCCGATAGGCAAAAGGCTGGGACTCGGAGGCTGCGGAATGTTTGCCGTGATATGCGGTTTCCTCTCGGGCTATCCCATGGGCGCCAAGCTTGTGAGCGAGCTGTATAACGAGCGCAGGCTCACAAAAAAGGAAGCGCAGTACCTGCTTTCATTCACAAACAACTCGGGGCCTCTTTTTATAACGGGCACAATAGGCTCAGGGCTTCTGGGAAGCAGAAAATGCGGATATTACCTGCTTGCCGTGCATATTTTATCCGCCGTTATTATAGGGCTTGCGCTCCCCAAGCCTTGCGCAGCGGATATTCCCGTGAGGGCAAGATACATAAAAAACATCGGAGCGGAGCTTAAAAACGCCATATATAACGGCATAGAAGCAATAGTGCTCGTAGGCGGATATATAATATTCTTTTCCGTGATATGCTCGGT
>CANROO010000025.1 GCA_947632235.1 uncultured Clostridia bacterium | reverse complement strand
AAGGCTCAAAGGAGAAAGTCCGTTTTCCGCTCTTGCTCTGTTTACAAGCGAGAGCAAAGCGCTTGCTTCGGAGCTGTTAACTGCAGGCGCAGATGTTGTCGCTTCAGTGGTGCTTTCATACGCAGGCTGACGCTTTGTGGTCTGCTGTGTCAGTTTTTCGGCTGCAGGCTGAGGTCTTGTTGTCTGCTGTGTCGGTTTTTCCGTTATGTGGGGGCTTGTCGGCGGCTGCGCAGGCTTTTCCGTTGTCGGCTGAGTCTTTGTTGTCTGCTGTGCAGGCTTGTCCGTTGCAGGCTGTGCCGGTTTAGCCGGTAAGGGCTTTTGAGTCTGTACTTCTGCCGGAGGCTGAGGCCTTGTGACAATTTGCGGCGGTCTTTCGGTCAATTTTTGTGTTGTGACTTCCGTATCGGGCTCAGCATAAGGCTTCGTGGTACGCTCCGGCACTTCCTCACAGTAGTTTTTACAGCTTCTTTTGATTATCTCCTTTATTATAGTGCTTTGATCTATTCTGCCCGACTGAACATCGTCTATTATTTTACAGATATTATTATATGTATCGGTTATTTCATTTATGTCAACATCGGAGCAAAAATTTACTTTTTTGGTTGCGGACGGTATATTTGTACATCCTTTCGTGTACGGAGCCGAGGCATATACGCTTGCACCCATTGCAATTACTGCAGCGGTTGTTAAAATTATAAATTTTTTCATACATATTTCTCTCCTTTTACTTTTTATTGGCGCCTGATTTAATTATAATGTAATATTTGTAACAATAAAATGCAAAATATATGGAATATGTGTTAAAAAATACTTGCAAATGAGGCTGAATTCCTATAAAATAGTAAAGATGACAGCAATATATTCGGAAAGGAAAATTTTAAATGAGCGCACCAGATATTAACCTTATTAACAAAAGAAGGATATTCGGCATAATTTCTCACCCCGATGCAGGAAAAACTACCCTTACCGAAAAGCTTCTCCTGCACGGAGGCGCAATTCATGAGGCAGGCGCCGTAAAGGCAAGAAGAGGCCGTTTTGCAAAGTCGGACTGGATGGAGATAGAAAGGCAAAGGGGTATTTCCGTAACATCGTCCGTAATGCAGTTTGAATACAACGACAAAATAGTGTCCATAATGGACACTCCGGGACACAATGACTTCGGAGAGGACACCTACAGGATACTTACCTCTGTTGACTCTGCCGTTATGGTCATAGATGCGGCAAAGGGCGTAGAGGCGCAGACAAGAAAGCTTTTTAAGGTGTGCAGTATGAGAGGTATACCCATATTTACATTTATGAACAAGCTTGACAGAGAGGCCATGGAGCCCCTTGCGCTTTTGGAGGAGCTTGAAAATGCCTTGGGTCTGCCTTCTGTGGCAGTCACCTGGCCAATAGGAAACGGTGCATATTTTGAGGGCGTATATGACAGGCTCGAAAACAAAATTTATCTGTACAAGGAAAATAAAACAATAGAGCTTGGTGAAAACGGCGTATATGACAAAAGTCTTGACGGTATCATATTTGAGGAGAATTTACAGAATCTTAGAGATGAAATTGAGCTTCTGGACGGAGCGGGAAATGAGTTTGATATGGACAAAATATCCTCCGGCAAGCTTTCGCCGGTATTCTTCGGCTCTGCGCTCGTAGACTTCGGCGTTACCAACTTCCTTGAGCACTTCCTTGAAATGTCGCCTGCTCCCGGCGAGAGAAAAACTATAGACGGAGTTGTTAAGCCCACGGACGACTTTTTCTCCGGCTTTATATTCAAGATACAGGCTAACATGAACCCTGCCCACAGAGACAGGCTTGCTTTTTTCAGGATATGCTCGGGAACATTTGAAAGAGGCATGGAGGTCACACTCTCCCGAAACGGCAAGAAAATGAAGCTCAACCAGTCCACACAGCTTATGGCAAACGAGAGAGAAAATGTGGAAACGGCTATGGCAGGCGACATTATAGGCATATATGATACGGGAAACTATCAGATAGGCGATACTCTCACAGACAGCAAGGATAAGCTTTTCTTTGAGCCTCTGCCCACATTCCCGCCCGAGCTTTTTATGAAGGTGAGACCCGTGGACACAATGAAGGCAAAGCAGTTCCAAAAGGGTGTGGATCAGCTTGCTCAGGAGGGCGCCATACAGATATATAAGACCGAATACAACGATGTTGTGCTCGGCGCTGTGGGAGCTCTGCAGTTTGATGTGTTTGAATACAGGCTCAAAAATGAGTATAACTCCGAAATACGCATGGAGCCCATGGATTACAGTGTGGCAAGGTGGGTAAAGGGTAAGACGGCGGATGAAATAAAGGAAGTGCTCAACTCGCGCACTGCTCTGGTGTTTGACCACTTTGAAAGACCTATAATACTTTTTGCCAACGAATATGCAATGAATACATTTGCGGAAAGAAATGAAGACATGGAGCTTATTGAAGCTCTTGCGGTAGATGATGATTTCTGAAAAACATGAGGGACAGTCAATAAAAGACCGTCCCTTATTTTTTATCACATTTTAAAATCGTTATTTATTTTTTCTGTCAGCATAGCCTTTGTATTTTCATCGGCAAAGGCAGAGCGCGCCGAATTGAGAAGCAGTTTTTTGATGTCGTCTTTACCAAACGAAAATGCTTTTTCTATAAGCTCAAGCTCTTTTTTTACATCCGTATCGGATACGGTCATATTGTCGGAATTTATTGTGACGATAACTCCGTTTTTGATATATTCCATAATGGGATAGTCGTGAATATCCTTGAAGACTCCCGTATTCAGATTGCTTGTGGGACAGAGCTCAAGGGGTATTTTAAGCCCTGCAAGCTTTTTTACAAGAGACTTGTCCTCATATGAGCGTACACCGTGCCCTATTCTTTCTGCGCCCATATCAATTGCGGAATAAACGCTCCCTGCTCCGCCCGCCTCGCCTGCATGTATTGTAAACGGCACACCCTTCCTGCGGGCATATTCAAACACATACCTGAAATTATCCGTGGGATAAAGTCCCTCCGCTCCTGCAAGGTCAGCCGCGCATACGCCCTTATTAAGAAATTCCGAAGCTATGTCTATAGTTTCTTTGTTTTCGTTGAAATTATTGTCCGAGCGCATTGTGCAGAGTATCAAATTTGCCGGCAGATCGGACGAGCTTAAGCCCTTTATTGCCGCAATCACGGCATCTTTCTGCGTCATGGCCTTTTGTGTATGGAGCTGAGGCGCAAAGCGTATTTCTGCATAAATATAGCCCTTTTGCGAAAGCTCATTCAAAAGAGAGCGCACGCTGTATTCAAGCGCTTCTCCTGTCTGCAGAAGAGAAAGCGGAAAGTCAAATTTTTCAAGATATTCATTCAGGTCACGGCAATCGGGACTTACCTTCAATTTTCTTGTAAGCTCCTCGTCATCGCATAAGGGTATATCCTGCATTTCAGCAAGCTCCTTAACAGTATCGAGCGAAAGAGAGCCGTCCAGATGAAGATGCAGATCTATAAGACAATTCATGCTGACCCCTCCTTATTTCCAGCCTTCATAGTCAAATGCGGGAATGAAGCTTTCCTTTGCCGTTTCTCCCTCTTGTATGAAGGCATTTTCAACTCCTGTTTCTATGGCGTAATTCACAAGAGAGTTATATTCCCTCTTGGTCACTCTTCTGTTTATTTCACTGTATCCCGTCACATTTTCAAGAGGCGTATACTGATTCATAAGGCTTAAATATACATTATTGCCGTATGTATCGTAAACATATTTTACTATGTCCCTGCCCTCACGTATATGCCCGGGCAGGAGCAGGTGACGCACAATAACGCCCTTCTGCATGATACCGTCATCATTAAACACGGGGCTAGGGTGCTGTCTTACCATTTCGGCAAGAGCTTTTTTTACTGCATCCGGGTAATCCGGAGCCTTGGAATACTTTTCTGCCGTTTCTGCCTTTATGTATTTAAAATCGGTAAGATAAATATCTATCAGTCCTTCGAGCATTTTAAGCGTTTCTGTGCTTTCATATCCTCCGCAGTTATATACTATGGGAAGCGACATGCCCTTTTCCCTTGCAAGCTCTATTGCCCTTGCTATGTGGAGGGCATAATGTGTAGGCGTAACAAGGTCAATATTTTCTGCGCCCTTTTCCATAAGCTCAATAAAAATTTCGCTCAGAGCTTCAACCGTTACGGGTCTTCCGACCTCGGCATTTGAAATACTGTAGTTCTGGCAGTAAACGCATTTTAAATTACATCCGCTGAAAAATACTGTTCCGGCGCCGTTTTTGCCCGATATGCAGGGCTCCTCCCAAAAGTGCAGAGATGCTCTTGCGCCGTATATTTCATTTCCCGAAACACCGCAGAAGCCCTTTTGTCCCTTACTGCGGTCTGCACCGCATTTTCTGGGGCAAAGAAGGCATTTATCAAGTGATAACACCCTACTCCTCCTTAGAACGCTTATAGTAAGCTTTGAGCTTGTTTTCGCAAAGATAATGCACACTGTCCTTGCTGTAGCCTCCGCCCGAAAGCAATTTGCCGGCTTTCCTGCCCATAAGAAGCTCTATACCGTCATCTATGTCATCTATGGCGTATATATGAAACCTGCCTTCTTTTACGGCATTGACAACATCATCCTTGAGCACAAGATCCTTTATGTTAGACGCTGGTATTATACAGCCCTGTTTTCCCGTGAGACCCCTTTCTCTGCACACATCAAAGAAGCCCTCTACCTTGTAGGTAACGCCTCCTATGGGTTGGATACGGCCTCTTTGATCCATACTGCCCGTAACGGCAAGCTGTTGATCAATGGGACATCCGCTGAGGCTGGAAATAATGGCGTAGGTCTCGGTTGACGAAGCGCTGTCGCCGTCCACACTGTTATAGCTCTGCTCAAAGCATACACGGCAGCTCAGTGTAAGAGGGTATCTCTGAGCATATTTACCGCCCAGATAGCCAATGAGCACCTGCATGCCCTTGTCATGCACCGAACCGCTCATTTCTGCTTCTTTTTCGATATTTACTATGCCTGCCTTGCCCGTGTATGTGCTGGCTGTTATCCTTGTGGGCATGCCGAAGGTGTAATCGCCCATTTCCATGACGCAAAGACCGTTTATCTGTCCCACAGCCTCACCCTGCGTGTCTATCATTATTTCATTGTCGGCTATCATCCTGCCGTATTTCTTGGCATATATATTTATTCTTTCAAGGCTTTTATCCGAGGCCTTTGTTATATACGCTGTGCTTATGCTTTCTGCGTTGTCAAGTCTTGCCCAGGCATCGGCCTCGGAGATGATATTGCATATGAGTCCGAAGCGTGTAGTAAGCTTATCCTGTCTTTCCGCCAGTCTTACGGAATATTCCAAAAGCTCGCACATGGCATCGTCATCTATGGGAAGAAGCGAATTTTTACTGCAGTAATTCTTTACAAAGCCGAGCATGGCATTTATATTTTCCTCCGAGAAATCCATCTCATAGTCAAAAAGAGCGCATATCTTGAAGAGCTTTGAAAAATCATCGTCATATCTGCTTAATAGCTCATAATAATACATTGTGCCCACAATTATGACCTTTACATCCACATCGGCACTCTGAGGCTGAAGACCTGCAACGGTTATACCGCCGAACTGCAGTTCCTTAAGAGGCTCTATCGTGACTTTACCCGTTATGAGCGTTCTCTTTAGGGTATCCCATGCGAAGGCGTTCGAAAGAAGATCTGAAGCTCTTAAAATGAGATAGCCTCCGTTTGCCTTGTGCATAAGTCCTGCCTTTATTTTCATAAAGTCCGTTATGAGCGAGCCGTTTTCGTTTTCATATTCCACCTCGCCCAAAAGATTGGTATATGTGGGGTTATAGTCCACTATAACGGGAGCGCCCTTAAGAGAGCTGTTATCCACAAACACATTCACGCCGTATTTATTGAGCATATCGGCATTGCTCCGTCTGAAGCCCCATGGCATCATAGCCGAAAGGGGATCGTCTGTGTTTTCCTCCTCGTTGTCTGTAAAGAGCTCTATATTGTTGAGTATATCTTCCTTTACGCTTATAAGATGATTGCTTACTTCCTTGTTATCTATATATTTTTCCTGCAGCGGAGCTATATAGTGACCCACAATAAAAAGCGATATATTGTAGTCCATATTGTCCATTTCGGTCTTGGCAAGCCTGTCTATATTGCGCATTTTTTTCATGGAATCCGAAGCCAGCTCATGCACCTCATCGGAGCCTTCGTTTATTCTGTCCTTGTCCTCGTCCGAAAGCTCGTCATATTCTTCCTCCGTTATTGTCTTGCCGTCAAGTATGGGCAGAAAATAAACTCCGCCGTTACTGCTCGTTTTTACGCCGAAATTATATTTCTTAGCCTCATCGGCAAGCTCCTTTACGACCTCATCCTTTTTCTTCTGGGCATTTTTCATTATCCTGTCCTTATCGTCGTTGTATTCCACGGACGAAAAGGCTCTGGCAAGCTCTATGCTGAGCTGATTGACAAGCTCCTCCATATCATTTCTGAATTCCTTACCCATACCTGCTTTGAGCCTTAAAAGCTTGGGCGCGCCTGTCTTTTCAAAATCCAGGACATAACACATATCATCGGGAGTTTCCTCCTTAGATGCAATGTCCTTTGCAAATTTCTCCGCATAGGTAGTCTTTCCGCTTGCCGGAAGTCCGGCAAGATAGATATTGTAGCCCTTGCTCTTTACGCTCAAGCCAAATTCCAGGGCCTCCGCTCCGCTGGGCTGACCTATGATATGTCCGTTATATTTGCTTTCATCTATAGCTATGTCCTTATTTCTGCAAAATCTCTTAAGCTCGCTGTATTTCAACTCTTTTATCATATATACACCTCCGTTTTCAGCCCGTTATCATTTCCTCGGGTATAAAATATTTCCACATTATGTAGGCGTCCTCTCTGTTGTCCTCGTAGTATTCGGGTCTTACGCCCTCCAGCTTAAAGCCGAATTTTCTGTAAAGCGCAAGCGCAGCGGCATTGCTTTTTCTCACTTCCAATGTGAGCCCTATCATTTCCTTTTCACGGGCTATATCTATAAGTCCCGAAACAACGGCGCTTCCCACGCCCCTTTGCCTGTATTCCCTGCGGACGGCTATATTTGTTATATGACCCTCGTTTACTATATGCCACATACCGCCGTAGCCTATGACCTTATCTCCCTCAAGAGCCGTAACATAATAAGCAAGCTTGTTTTCAAGCTCTTTTTTCATTTCTCCCCTGCTCCACGCTATGGCAAAGCTTTCGTTCTCTATTTCCATTATGCCGTCAATATGGCTTTCATTCATCGGTTCTATGCGCATTTTTTTCTTCCAGTTCTCTTTCTGCCTGTGATTTTCTGAGATATATTATTTCAAGATCGTTCGGTTCTACAGCCTCCGCCGTTCTTTCAAGAGCAAGCGCGCCCACACATGAGGCTCTCTGCATATTTGCGCTTACGGGAGCACAAACAAAGCCTTTGTTTTTATCAAGTATATTCTTGAAAACGGGAACGCCGTCACCCAGAAATACAGCATTTTCATCAATTTCAAGTACTTTTTCAATAAGCTCGTGTATATCGCACGCCATATAGCCGCTAAGTCTTTCAAGCTTACCGTTGTTTTGATAGATGGCTGAATACACCTGATCGCGCCTTGCATCCATTATAGGCACAATAAGAGAAGAACAATATGACAGATTATATGCAAGAGCATCAAGTGTCGGCACAGGAATTATTTTTTTATCAAGTCCGTGCGCCAGTCCCTTTGCCGTGGCCGCGCCTATCCTTAAGCCCGTAAAGCTTCCCGGTCCGCTTGCACAGGCTATGAAATCTATACCGCGCATATCAGGCTCTGTCATGTCCCTTATAGCTTCTATCATGGGCATGATTGTCTGCGAATGTGTTTTTTTGTAGTTGGTTGTAAACTCGGCAATAGTTTTGTTTTCATCAACTATAGCCGCGCTTGCCACAAGTCCGGTGGTGTCGAGCGCCAGAATTTTCATCTATTTTACCTCAATTCTTCTGTAATTAATATCGTCCCCTGCATGATCTCTTTCTATGGTTATCCATACTGCGTTTTCGGGCAGTATATCCTCTATGAGCTCCGCCCATTCTATAAGGCAAACTCCGTCACCGAAGAAGTATTCGTCACAGCCTATGTCGTACATTTCATCGGAGGAGCCTATGCGGTATACATCGAAATGATAGAGCGGAAGCCTGCCGTCATAATATTCATTTACTATCGTGAAGGTCGGGCTGGTGATGTGCTCTTTTATTCCAAGCCCTTCGGCAAAGCCCTTTGTGAACACGGTCTTGCCCGCTCCAAGCTCGCCCTTAAGGCAGTATATATCGCCCTTTCGGGCCTTTTCGCCTATCTCCTTGCCTAAAAGTCTTGTCTGTTCGGCAGAATATACCTCTCTTGTCATAGCTTCACCTCGCAAATGTTCAATATATAAATAATAACATAATTCCGTTCCTTTTTCAATGCTTTATGACAAATACAAGGCATAAAATATAAAGCAATGCTTGGAGGCGATAACAATTAAAAGAGGCGCTGTATACATAAGGGTAAGCACTGACGAGCAAAGGGAATTTTCACCTGCGGCACAGCTTAAGGCAATAGAAAAATACGCAGTGAATAACGATATTGAAATAAACGAAGGCTTCATATACCGTGACGAGGGTATAAGCGGAAGAAAGGCTGAAAAACGCCCTGCGTTCATGAAAATGATATCGGATGCAAGAAAACACAAGGGATGCGAAAGACAGTTTGATATAATACTTGTGCATAAGCTCGACAGATTCAGCAGAAGCAGAGAGGAAAGCATAGTCTATAAATCCCTTCTGCGAAGAGAATGCGGAATATCGGTGGTTTCCGTAACTGAGCCCATAGCTGAGGATAAATTCAGCATAATTCTCGAGGCTATGCTTGAAGCAATGGCTGAATATTATTCTCTTAATCTCTCCGATGAAGTGAAGAAGGGTATGCGCGAAAAGGCAGAAAGAGGCGGTTATATGACCTCCGCACCCTTCGGCTATAAATGGCAGGAAAATGTGCTTGTCAGAAACTATGATGAAGAAATATATGTGAGATACATATTTGAAAGCTTTCTTTCAGGCATGTCTAAAAGAAGGATAGCCGAAAATCTTAACGATATGGGCATACTTACGCACAGGGGAAACAGATTCGAGATAAGGACTATAGACTATATATTGAAAAATCCCGTGTATGCCGGCTTTACAAGGTGGAACCCCTACAAAAGGCAGAATTACAGGCAGAAGGCCGATGAAAGCACCATAATAAGAAAAGGCAGACATGAGGCTATAATAAGCGAAGGCGACTTTGAAAGAGTGAAAAATATGAACGAAAGCGCCGTGAGCAATTATAAAAGGTACAGGGATATCAAGCCTGTCCATTGGCTTGGAGGTATAATAAGGTGCGGCAGCTGCGGTTCGTCCCTATGCGTTTCGCTCTCCTCAAAAAGCCTGCAGTGTACGGGATATTCCCACGGCAAATGCAGTATATCTCACTATATAAAGCTTAAAACAGCCGAAAATGCCGTAATAAACGAGATCGGCAGGCTTATAAAATTGCAGTGTAAAAGCTTTGTATTCCTGAATGACGGCGGTGATACGGAATACAAGGCAGAAATAACCGCCCTCAAAAAGCAGAAAGCAAGGCTTGAGAGAATAAACGAAGCATATATCTGCGGTATATACGATGCCGATTACTACAGAAATAAAAGGACAGAGGAAGAAAATAAGCTTGAAAGCATCAAAAAAAACATAAAAGCCATAAATGAGCGTAAGGACGGCAAAAAAATATATGTAAGCTCTTTTTATGATATAATTGAAGGCGGTATTTTTGACAATGAATATATAGCACATACGCTTTACAGCGTTGTAAATAAAATTATATACTGCAAGGAAAGACAATGCTTTATATTTTATTACAGACTATAGCAAAAGGCTATCCGGCGGACCGGACGGCGAGCTTGCGGCTTCACTTAGATATTTCAGTCAGAAATTTGACATGGTAACTCCCGAAGCTGCCGCAACGCTTAATGACATTGCAACGGAGGAGCTTGCTCACCTCGAAATGATAGGCGCTATGTGCGCTCAGCTGAGCGAGAATGCCGACATAGCGGAGATAAAGAAAGCAGGCTTTGACAAGTATTATGTAGACCACGGCACGGGAATATATCCCTCAAGCGCTGCGGGCGTACCCTTTACGGCTTCATATATACAGTCTAAGGGCGACCCAATAACTAACCTTTATGAGGATATGGCGGCAGAGCAGAAGGCGCGCTCGACATATGAATATCTGATTGAAATGACGGACGACCCCGATGTGCTCGCTCCCCTCAGATTTTTGAGAGAAAGAGAGATAGTACACTTCCAGAGATTCGGAGAGGCGCTCAGAAGGGTACAGGATTATATGGACGCAAAAAAGCAGTTTATAATGCCGAAATGCGAAAAATGCAGGCCTAAGAACAGATAAAAAAATTCCCTTTGACATCATAGTCAAAGGGATATTTGATAAGCTGAATATTAAGTGAGGTAATTTTCAAATTCTCTCTTGTCGTTGGTGTACTGCAGTGCAGTGGAATGTGATATTTTACCGCAGTTGAGAAGCCTTACGAGGTCGCCGTTCAAGGTGTGCATGCCAAAGGAAGCTCCTGCCTGCATTGTGGTGTTGAGCTGGTGGCACTTATTCTCTCTTATCATATTCAAAACGGCGTCCGTGCCGGTAAGTATCTCCGTTGCAACAACTCTGCCGTTGCCCTCTGCATTGGGCATAAGACACTGCGTGATAACGCCCTTTAATATGCCCGAAAGCTGTATTCTGACCTGATTCTGAGCCTCTGCGGGACAGGCGTCTATAATTCTGTCTATGGTCTGTGCTGCGCCCGTGGTGTGAAGTGTTGACAAAACCAAGTGACCTGTTTCGGCTGCCGTAAGGGCGGCTGAAATGGTCTCATAGTCTCTCATCTCACCCACGAGTATGATATCGGGGTCCTCTCTTAAGGCAGACCTTAACGCTGCCGCAAAGCTCTGTACATCCCTTCCGACCTCACGCTGGTGTATTGTGGCAACCTTTCTTTCATAAACATATTCTATAGGATCCTCAATAGTCAAAATATGCGTTGAGTCCTTTCTGTTTATATAGTCTATCATTGCCGCAAGAGTGGTAGACTTACCCGAGCCCGTGGGACCCGTAACAAGTATAAGACCTCTCGGCTCATCCGCAAGGCTCTCAAGTATCTTGGGAAGTCCGAGAGACTCAAGATCGGGTATGGAATTGTTTAAAAGTCTTATAGTAGCCGCAGCGCCCTTCATATAGCGGAAAACATTTACTCTTTGTCGGTTTCCATCGGAGCTTTCATAGGCAAAGTCCACATCTATGCCCTTTTCAAATTCTTCTATCTGCTCCTTGCTCATTATGTCCTTTATACACTCCTGCGACTCATCATCCGTAAGACTTATGTCCGTATCTATGAGCGCACCGTGTATTCTGAATCTCAAGGGCAGGCCCTCCGAAATATGTATATCCGAGCAGCCCATTGCTCTTGCTCTTAAAATTATCTGATCCATTGTCAATGCCATAAAAACACCTCTCCTCAATTATACATTATATGCTATCTTAAGATATTCTTCTATTGTAGTCTTGTTTTGCTTTACAAGCTCTCTTGCGCTGAACTGCAGAGTTTTCATGCCCTGATACTTTATAGCGTAGTCCTCTATATCGTCAATTTCCGCGCCCTTTACTATCATGTTTCTTATCTCTCTGTCAATGGCGACTATCTCGTGAACGGCAATTCTGCCCGAATAGCCTGTGTTGTTGCACTTTGCGCAGCCTACGGGCGACATTACCTTGTCTATATCCTCGCCGAGTATCTTTCTGTCCTCATCGGTGGCATCCACAAGTCTTCCGCACTCGGGGCATATCTTACGCATAAGACGCTGAGCTACAACGCCTACAAGAGAGTTTGCAATAAGATAGGGCTCAACTCCCATGTCCGCAAGTCTTACAATGGCAGACACAGCACTGTTAGTGTGCAGTGTGGAGAAAACGAGGTGACCCGTTATGGCGGCCCTGACGGAGATAGAAGCTGTTTCGTTATCTCTTGTCTCACCAACCATTATAACATCGGGATCCTGTCTTAAGAGCGCCCTAAGACCGTTTTCAAATGTCAGGCCCGCAAGTGTGTTTACCTGCATCTGGCTCATATGGGGAAGATTTTTCTCAACGGGGTCTTCAATTGTAGATATACTTATCTGACGCTTTGAAAATTCCTCAAGCACCATATAAAGCGTGGTGGTTTTACCGGAGCCCGTAGGACCCGATATATATATAATGCCGTTGGGCGATTTAAGTATCTCCCTGAATTTAAGATAGTTCTCCTGATCCATACCGTAGGATGTCACATTTGTTATGGGCGTGTTGTTTGCAAGTATTCTCATAACTGCCTTTTCGCCGAAAACAGTAGGTATGAGAGAAACTCTGACATTGACCGTATTGCCCTTTATTTTGGTCTTGAAATGTCCGTCCTGAGGCACACGCCTTTCGGCGATATCCAGGCTTGACATTATCTTGATCCTGGCTATAAGCGTCTGATGAAGCGATTTCTGCAGGGTCACATAGTCGGTGATAGTGCCGTCTATTCTCATACGCACAAGCGTCTGCGCCTCATAAGGCTCTATATGTATATCACTCACGCCTATGTCAAATGCTCTTGTAAGAAGCGAATTGATAAACGAAATAACGGGAGTATCATCATCGCCTACAATGGCGTCTATCTCCTCAAGAGGCGCATTTGCGCTTACCTCAATATTGGCCGACTTGACAGCCTTTATGACGGAAACCTCCGAATAACACTTGTTTATAAGGTAGTCTACATCGCTTTCAATTGCTACTATTATCCTTATATCGTGGCCTGTGAGCTGTCTGACATCCTCCTGAGCATAGAAGTCAAGGGGCGAGCTTGTAACACAGGAGATTATACCGTCCTTTTCGTTTATAGGTATGATCTTGTATTTTTCGGCAAGATTCTGAGGCACAAGCGCCGCTACCGATGCGTCCACCTTGACCTCCTCCACGTCTTCCACAAGCTCCAGATTAAGACGCTTTGCAAGCGCCTTAGCGACCTGTTTTTCCGTTACGAAGCCCTCGTCAAGAAGTATCTCACCTATTTTTCGCGAGCGGTCCTCCTTCTGTATTGCAAGGGCTGCCATAAGCTGATCTTCCGTAATATATCCATATTCAATTAATACATCACCAATTCTGATATTTCTGTTATCACTCATGGAAATGACCTCCGCAATTAACTGTTTTCTGTTTCATCCGAGGATGCTGTTTCCTCGGTCGTCTCCTCCGACTCTTCAACGGCAAGACTGCTTTCTGCCATATACACATCTATGCTTGCATTGAGAGTAACAGCGCCCGAATCAGCATCTACACTGGTAGAATATGATGTCGCTCTTATAGCGGGCATTCTGGATGATATGGCATCCATGAGCCTATAGATATTGTCCTCCGCTCCCCTGGCGGTTATGTTTACGCCTGCGATATAGAGCACCGGCTCCGCCTCATCATCACTGCTGTTTTCCTCAGCCTCGGCTTCAATAGCCATTTTGCTGTATTTATAGGGCGATTCGTTCTGCATATTTGCATTGTTGGATATTGAAAGTCTTATTATTTCAAGTCCGCAGTTTGTTACCATATCGGTTATCATACTGTCTATGCGGTTGTTGGGCATGACGGGATTTATCTCGCTTATTTCCTGCTCATAGAGCTTTCTGTTTTCATCAAGCGCGGCAAGATTTGACTGATACTTAACTATCTCGGTCTCCATCTGAACTCTTTCGGCAAGAGCGGTCTCAAGCTCGCCCTTTATTTCGTTGCCCTTGGCCATTGCGGGACGCATGACAAACCAGAAGGGAACGATTATAAGACAGAATATGGCAAGATATACCAAAAGCTTTTTATCCTTCTCGGAAATATTCATCTGCATACATCTTCCTCCTTACTGTCCTGTACTTTCCTTGAGAATACAGTTTACATTTACTTTGTAAACGCTTTCATTCTCGTCAAATGTATAACCCGTGTAATCCACATTTTCAAAAAGCCCCGTTGTGTTGAGCTTATCCACTATAGCGTTGTTGAAATTGGCAACACCGCAGGTAGCTTCTATCCTGACCGTACCCGAATCGGAATCGAATCTGAGTATTTTAAAGCTTGTAATGCTGTCCTGAGTAGCCATTATCATATTTTTGACGGTCGTATTGAATGACGGATATGTTCTTATGACCGCTTTTTGATCGGCAAGCGTTTCAATGTTCTTTTCAAGCCTTTCATTTTCTGCGACAACATTTGCAGAATCCGCGACCATTTTCTGATTCTGAGCATCGTTTATATACGCGTTGCACTCTTCAAGAGCTTTTGTGAGCAGATGATTGCGCACAAGCAGAAATATGCTCGCAATAATTATAAATGCCACTAGAACGCCGGCACCGGCAAGAAGTCTCGTATCGGGCAGGAAGCTTGTTTTCTTTTCATTGGCCTCTGCGCTGAATCTTTTGAAAAGGTTTATGTCCTTTTTAGCCTCTATAAAAGCGCCTATACCCATAGCATATCTGCTGAGGCTTCCGTTTGTCTTGAAGTTGATATTGTCGGACTCAGGCACGGGAAATGCCTCGGTATTGTAAATAGAGAGCGACAGACCTATCTTTTCAAGCGTTTCATCGCTTATACCTCCAAGATAGACCTTGTTTATATCCTCCTTGTAGGTAGACATATAGAACTGCTTTATAGTACTTATGGAATTTACTATCTCCGAAACAAAGTCCGCCGTATCCCTGTCGCTGAATATTCTGGTACTCTGGGAGTATTTGTATTCACCCTGAGAAAGAATGATGCTCACTACGTTGTTGCCGTCCAAAAACTGCAAAAGCGCCGTTTCATCCTTAAGCTCGGTGTTTATATTGTTAAAAAGCTTAACTATGTTTATAATATCGTTTGAAATACAGCTAAGCTTTATCTTAAGCTCCGAAAAAATGCTTATGTAGCTGTTTATGAAATCTGCCTCTGTTATTACGGCAAGGGTATTCATCTTCTTTGTTTTCTTGTCCTCGTCAAGCACCATATAGTCAAACACGGGGTTGTTTTTCTCCACATTTGAAAACTCCATGGACACAAGGTCAAAGGCGTTCTTTTCCTTGACAAGAGGCAGAACAACATTTTTCATGGTTATCTGCTTGCCCTTTACCACTACATTGACATCCTTGCGGGGAAGCTTGTTCTCTTCCCAGAACCTTGAAATGTCGGCTTTAAGAGCGTCCTCGTTGACAATAACGCCGTTCATTATGGCGCCCTGACTTACGGGCATAGTATAAATATTATTGACCGTTATATTTCTTCCGCTTCCCGATGCCAGGATAGCGTACATTTCTTCATTACCCAAATGGACTGAGATCATTGTGATACCTTCCTTCCTTAGTCGTTAAATTCCGCCCTGCGCGCCGACAGCCGAATAAGACTGATATATAGGCAGAAGAACGGAAACCATAACAAAGCCAACAAGCAAGCCCATTACTATGATAAGCACGGGCTCCATGCTTGTGACAAGCTTGGTAATGGCTATATCCGCCTCGTAATCCAGAGTATCGGATGTTGAAACGAGCATATCCGCAAGCTTACCTGTTTCCTCACCGACCAATGTGGTATCGGCAAGCTTACTTACAAAGCCGTCTACACCGCTTATAACATTTGAAAGCGACTGGCCTGCCCTTACCTTCATTACCACGTCATCAAACTGACTTTCAACATATTTGTTGCCTACTGTCCTTCCTCCCACGGAAAGGGCGCTCACTATAGGAAGACCCGATGCGTAGAGAGATGCTATGGTCCTTGCAAATCTGGCAGTATATACAGTCTTGAAAAGCTTGCCGAAATACGGAAGATGCACAAGCATTTTGTCAAACTTGATCCTGAAGGAACGCTGTTTCATAAGATATGTAAATATCACGGCAGCCACAGCCACAACAAAGAGAATGATTATCCAGTGGTCAATAACAAAGTGAGACGAACCAAGGAGTATTCTCGTGGGAAGAGGCATGGATTCAAGAGTGCTGAGCACGGGCTCAAGCTGCGGTATGATGAATGTAACAAGGAAAATAACGACTACGATAACAAGCGCTATAAGTATGCCGGGATAAACAAGCGATGATGTTACCTTCTTGTTGAGAAGATACTGTTTTTCATAGTAATCGCACATCTGCATGGATGTTTTCTCGAGATTACCGCTCATTTCAGCCGTCTTATACATATTGATAAGAAGCTCCGGAAAGGCTCCGTTTATCTCCTCCATGGCAGTCGAAAGGGAATTACCCTGTATAACTGAGTTCATAAGCCTTGTGTATATGTCTCTCTGCCACTGCTTGAGAGATTCGCTGTGAGTAATGATATTGAGCGCACGCACAAGCGAAATACCCGAAGCCTGCATTGTACCGAGCTGACGGCAGAAATCGCCCAGATCTCTGAAGCTTAGCTTTCTGCTTCTGGTATTTTTGTGTACCTCCTTGTAGGACACCAGTATCTGATTATTCTGCTGAACATACTGATAAAGCTCCGTAGGATTGTTCACATCCACACTTCGGCTTATTTTTTTGCCGTTTTCATCCTGCGCAGTATATTTGTAAGTTGTCATTATTTCACCACCATAAGTTGATTTTAATATTTAAAGGTTTTACATAAACAAACCTATATACCAATTCAATATTTCCTTGCCCCAGAAAAACGCTATTGTACAGCTTATCGCAAGGAAGGGCCCGAAGGCAAAATGTCTGTCCTCGCCCTTTTTATAGCGTGTGAGAAGTACAACGGCATATATGCCCGCCGTTATTATGGCTATGAAGAACGAGAGAAGATTGAGTTGCCAGCCCAAAAAGAAGCCCGTAAAAGCCATAAGCTTTATGTCTCCGCCGCCAAAAGCGCCGTCTATCGCAAGCGCTATGATGAGCATCGGCGCGCTTACCGAGAAAAAGCCTATTATTCTGGAGATAATGTCTATATCTCTGAAAATAAATACGGATATTACGCTCACTGCAGCCATGGCAATTACAAGTCTGTCGGGTATGGACATTGTCGCCATATCTATAAGCAGTACGCAGGCGAGTATAGCAACAAATATGTAGCCAGTCACAAGCTGAAGCCAGCTGCCCCAATAAATATATGTCATATAGAGGGCAAGAATACCGCCCGCAAGCTCCGTAAGAAAATATTTGAGCGAAAGCGGAGCTTTACAGCTTCTGCATTTTCCCCTCAGAAAGATATACGAAAAAACGGGTATCATATCCAAGGCGCCGAGCACTCTTCCGCAGCTGTCGCACTGACTTCTGCCAAGCACTATGGGCTTGTTTTCGGGAAGTCTGTCAGCAACAAGATTGACAAACGAATACACCGAACCTCCCATAAGGAAAATACATAACGCAAAAAGTACCAAGCTCATAACTATCATATCATATCTCCGTTTCATTCACCGTTAACTGCATCGGGAACATTCTATTTTTTATAATAACTCTATTATATTTTACTATTATTATTAAATAATGTCAATTGAAATAGTGCAATTTTGTGTATTTTTATGAATTTTAACTGTATTTTTTATATAATATGCAGATATAACTTTATTTTATTTATCCAAAACCCATAGAAATACCGCCGTACGGACAAGCAAAAAGAGCAGGACCTCCGCCCTGCTCTTATTTGTTTATAATATTTTTTCAAACGGCCAGTCTATAATACCTCCGAAGTCATACACATCGGTATAGCCAAGACTGTCCATTATATCACAGGCGGCAGCACTTCTTCTTCCGCTTCTGCAATATACGAGTATTGTTTTATGCTTGTCCTCTATGACGCCTGTTATATTTTCTTCAAGACTGTCAAGAGGCACAAGAACCGAATTTTCAATATAGCCTTCCGCAAGCTCGTCTTCATCTCTTACATCTATTATGGCTATATCATCTTTTGTGTCCATTATTTTTTTAGCCTCTACGGGGCTTATAACACTGTGCATGGCATCACCTTATTTCAAGCTCTACGGGACAGTGATCGGAACCGAACACCTCCGTGTGTATTTTGGCATCGACGAGCCTGTCCTTGAAGCCTTCGCTCACAACATAGTAGTCGATACGCCAGCCTGCATTCTTCTCTCTGGCTCTGAAGCGATAGCTCCACCAGCTGTATATGTTTTCCGTATCGGGATAGAAATATCTGAAGCTGTCTATAAAGCCTGCGGAAAGAAGCTCGGAGAACTTTCCTCTTTCCTCATCCGTAAAGCCGGCGTTTTTCCTGTTGGTCTTGGGATTTTTGAGGTCTATCTCATTGTGCGCGACATTGAGATCACCGCAGAGAATAACCGGCTTTTTGGCATCAAGCTCTTTGAGGTACGCTCTGAAATCGTCCTCCCATTCCATTCTGTAGTCAAGACGGGCAAGCTCATTCTGCGAGTTCGGCGTATAACAGGTAACATAATAGAAGTCTTCAAATTCCAGAGTTATCACCCTGCCCTCGTGGTCATGCTTTTCTATGCCTATGCCGTAGGTTACTGAAAGGGGTTTGAGCCTTGTAAACACCGCAACGCCCGAATAGCCCTTCTTTTCGGCATAATTCCAGTATTGCTCATAACCGTCAAACGATATGTCTATCTGCCCCTCCTGAAGCTTTGTTTCCTGTATTGAAAAAATATCTGCGTCAATCTCATTGAAAAATTCCATGAAATTCTTGCCGACACACGCTCTTAAGCCATTCACATTCCATGATATAAATTTCATATCAATTCAGCTCCTCATAAAGTCTGTCTATTGCCCATACACCTATCTCAAATGATACGCTGTCGCCTTTTAAAAGCTCATATACATCCGACATGTCTGCATTTTCGCCAAGATATTCAAGCGTATTCTTCATAATATTTGTGGCTTCGTTGCCTGTGATAGGTGTTTCCGGTTTATAGCTGTTTCCTGTTTCAGCCTTGATTATTCCTGCCGCCTTTGCTGCGCCGACGGCTCCGGAATAATACTTGCCTTCGCTCACATCGTCAAAGTTATTGGCTGTGCTTTCCTTAAGAGCTATTGCGTCAGCCGTCATCTTGACAAAATCTGCCTTTGTCATAACGGGTGAAGCCTTTACCGCCTCGGTATCTATATAGTCTTTAAGAGATGCGGAGGACTGCTGCATCATGGTAAGTATCTTCTTGGCGACAAGCTCTGCGCCGAAACTGCTGAGCACATTGTTGTCTATGCCCGTTTTTCTGTTATAGGCGTTGAGCGCCTTGCTTCCCTCTTCGCCCATTGTCTTGTAAAGCTCCGCAGTAACACTGTTGAGATTTACATAGGCTGTTGAATACTTCTTGACCATAGAAACCGTATTCTGTACATAGGGATTGTCTGCAGGCGCGTACTCGCCGTTTACGAATTTTCTGGGCGAATAAGGCGTCATTACCACAGCCACGGCTTTTTTGTCAGTCACGGGCTTGATATAGTAATTATAGAGATAATAGCTGTATGAGCTCTTGTCGGTCTCGCTGTCGGAGGGATAAGCGTAGTCCTCTCCTGCCTTTCCGTCTGTCTCGCCGAAGTTTATAAATACATAATCGCCCTCGTTGAGCTCCGAAATAAACGACTTGTACTCGTCCGTATCAATGTAGCTCTTTGTGGTAGCTCCCTGAACTGCAAGATTTTTAACGGTGATCTTGGGTGAAAGATATTTGCCGAAGTAGTCGCCGTAGCCTCCGGAGCTTACAGCCATATTGCTGTTGTCGGCGCCTGCGGCCGCAGTTGAGCCCAGCACAAAGAGATTTGCCGTTTTCAAGGCATCCGTTCTGCTTACGGCAACGCCCGAAGCAATTACATCCTTTCTTACGGTGAGCACTGAATTCTTTATGGCGTCAGCCATTTTGCTTGCTATAAGGTTAGCGCCGAACTTGTTGTAGTGCGTAAGGTCAACGGTGCTGTCCGATTTGATGTTGTGAAGGCCCTGTGTTGTCATTACGCCGTAGCTTTCATAGAGCGACTTTGTGATGTCATACATATCTATGCACACTATATCCTCTTCCTCGGCAAGCTGTCTTATAGCCTCAATATAGCCGTCTTTTTCGCCGAAGTGCGGAGTTATTTTTCCCTCGCTGTCAAAGAATATCCTGCACATGGGAGTGAGAAGCACGGGTGTTGCTCCCGTTTTCTTTATCTCCTGGACATGCTGGAGCATATACCACTTGAATGTACCGCTCTCATAGGGATAGAAGGTATCGCCGTAGGGATAGTCGGTATTCTTGTAGAAATCATATATATACTGCGGTGTCTTTGTCTTTATACCGGGTATAACGGGATATTTTCCGCTGCTGTCGGGCTCACCGAGCATTACGGCGTGCTCCATGAAGGCGTTTTCATCCGTTCTCTGGTCGTTTGTACCGAACTGTATGAAGACATAGTCGCCTGCGCCTACCTGCTCATAGACCTCCCTTAATCTGCCCTGATTGAGATAAGAGCGGGCGCTTCTTCCGCCTTCTGCCTTGTTTATTATCTCGACATTGTTATTGAAATAATTTACAAGATACTCGCCCCATCCGCCTATGGTGTTGTCATCGCCGTAGGCAACGGCTGTGGAGTCGCCCATTATATATATCTTTGTTTTGTCCTCATTGCTCACATCTTCATTTTTGCGCACACTTATGCTGTCCATCATAACAACATCATCGTCACCGCCTGCTTCAAAGGCTATAGTGCCTGCAGGAACGGGAGATGCGTCCTTTGCGCTGAGCTTAGCCATGTGCTTGCTTATGCCTTCGATACAGAAATAGGCTTCAATATCGTTATCGTTCTTGCTTATTTCAATTGTGAAATACGGATTTTCCTCTCCCGCATTCTGCAGAATATTGTTCTTAAGGCTGTCTGCATCCTTTGCAAGCTCCGTTTCAACGCCGTTTACGACCTTGCAAAGAGTAAGTATAAGGCTCTTTGTATTGCTTCCTCTGCCTACCTTCAGAACATAGTATGAGCTTGCGTCCCTGCTTCTGTTGAAATAGATATTGTAATATCCGTCGGAGCTCAAGCCCTTTCTCTCGGGATTGAACCTGAATCTGCCCTTTAAGTCGATATTGTCGAAGTCATAGCCGTTTGAATATTCCATGTATGACATATCGTTGCTGTCACAGGCAGCGGCAACAAATATATTGTCATATTTATTTACGGAATTCCATGTGCCGGTTGTGCTCCAGCCGTCCGTTGTGTCAAAGTCTGTTCTGTAAAGCGCTCCGCTTTCTCCGTTCTGCGCCTTTACGGCATCAGCCGTGGTGTATGAGCTTACGGCGCCGTATACGCCGTAGGTCGTTTTTGTTGCAGGATAAACATCCAGCCTTATATTATAGCCTATATCCTCGGGGGTAACGGTATAGCTGTTGTAGTATTCGCCTACGCCCTCCTTGAGAATAATGCAGTTGTCATCATTCACTGCGCACCAGCGAAGCTTGGCGGAATCTATAGCATTGTCGCTTTCAAGCTCATAGCTGTAATTAGCTATAAGGTTCTGACCCGGCACAAGCTTGCTTTCGTTTGTTATCTTTATATCCGAAACCGCAGGAACAGCCGTTCTGGTGGCGGTAACTTCCACATCGGCATATGTTTTGAGTCCCTTTGAATTCTGAGCGCATATAACCGTTTTGCCCTCTTTGAAACCCGTTATATTGCCGTCTGTGTCTATTGATGCTATAGAGACATCTGCGCTTGAATAGCTTATTTTATCGCTTATTTCCATAGGCACGGTATAAGCCTTTAATTTAAAGCTTTCGCCCATGGGTATGGAAATATCATAACTATTTAAGGTGACATCACAGCCTGCCGTGTCGGATCTTGTGCCGGAGGGATTCCAGTTGTCGCTTCCCTTGAGCACATTATAAGCCGTATATCCGTCTGCCTGCTCCTGTGTAAGGACTTTTACAAAATCGGCTCTCTTGCTGAGATCAACAGCCTTTCCGTTTGCATATCTCGAGCCGTACTCCATAAATCTTACTTTCTTTGCCATAGAAGACGAATCCCACAGGCTGAAGCCCTCTTCCTTCATTATTTCGGGCATGATACAGTTGATATAAACCGAATTGGAGCCCGAGTTGGGATAAGCGCTGTCACACTGCCATGGTCTGCCGAGGTCTATCTTTTCGGCATAGTCGGCAGTATAAGCCTTATTTACATTTAAAATACAATTACTGAAAACATAGCCTATATTATACAATGTTGTATTGGGTGCGGAAAAATGACCGCCGTTTTTATAATACACCAGATTCAGCTCGCAGTTGTCGAAAAATGCAGTTGCATCGCCGAAAATAAAGTCGACCGTTCCCTCAACATAGCAATTTTTGAGATATACTCTTGCAGGATTGGCAGAGCCCGACACCTGCTGGCCCTTTGATGCGCCTTTGAGATAGAGCGTATCCTGTCTGCCTATCATCTTGCAG
>CANROO010000024.1 GCA_947632235.1 uncultured Clostridia bacterium | reverse complement strand
CTTGAGAGAGCTTAAGGAGGATATAGAATACTGCAGGGTAGTAAGAAATTTCCTTGTTCACACTCCCAAGGTGAACGATGTATATCCCGTCATACCCTCGGACGATATGGTAAGGATACTTGAAAAATGCGTGGACAGGGTAAAAAGCCCAGCAAGAGCCATAAGCTTTGCCATAAGGCGTGAAAATATGTTCACTGCAAGACCCGAGGACAGGATAGCAAAAATAACGGATTATATGAATAAAAAGGGCTTTACCCATGTGCCCGTGTTCAGTGAAAAAAAGCTTGTGGGCGTTTTCAGCGACAATGTTATATATTCTTATATCTGCGATAAGGGTACTATCCATATAGACGAGGAAACAAGGCTTTCGGAGTTTATGGATTATCTTTATCTGGACAATCATATCAATGAATACTTTGCCTTCATGCAGGACGATTCATCTCTTTACGAGGCGTCAAACCTCTTCAATATTGACAGCAGATCAATGAAAAAGCTGGCAGTCATATTCTTTACGGATAACGGCAGACGCGACGGACGCGTTATTGCCATGATGACGCCCTACAGTCTTTTAAGGGATGCGCCCGAATATATAAATCAATAAACGGAGGATGATCATATGAAAAAGAAAGTTTTATTACTTGCAGGAATACTTCTTTTGTCAGCTATGTGCGCCTGCGGTAAAACAGACGGCGGAACGGACGAAGAAAACGCAGGCGGAGTTAACAGCGATATAAGCTATGCGGTTACAGATCTTGCCATATATACTACCGAAAGCACGGGCGATGCGCTCATGCCTTCAAAGTTTATAACCATGCTGGGAGTAGATCCTGCCACCGTAGAGCCGAGCGATGACGAAAAGCTTGAGCGTGTAAAGCAGTATGTTGAGACCGATACCATGGAAATAGCGGAAGGCGATATTAATAATCCAGGGCAGACAAAGGAGCAAAGCGTAATAAGATATTTCAAGTATATAGGCAGCAGAGAACCCGTTATAAATACCAAGAGCATCACCACGACGGGAATGATGCCCGAGGATGAAAATTGCAGCAGTGTTGAGGATGTCATTCAAGCCTACGGCATAGACAGCGAAAACGAAGAATACATCGAAAATGAAGATGTCAACGGCAGCTATGTCATTAAGCTCAATTTCAAGGACCTCAACACAAGCGAGGGCACTCTTGAAAGAATAATCACTCCCAAGGGGAGCGAGCCCGAGGCATCCGAGGTGAGATATACTCTCCGCTTTACCATACAAAACGACCATGTTCACGGAATAGACGGTTATATGTACTTCTGACGGAGGTATATTGATGAATATACGCGAATATTTAAGACATAATAAGCTCTTGTGTGACGGAGCCTTCGGCACATATTTCAATTCAATGGATATAGATATGCTTCCCGAAAGAGCCAATACCGAGGCGCCCGATACAGTGCGCGCCATACACGGCGAATACATTAAAAACGGAGCAGGACTTATAAGAACAAATACATTCGCCTCCTGCCGTAAGGTATTGAACTGTAATGAGGACGAGCTTAAAGCAAATATACTCTCCGCCCTTGACTGCGCAAAAAGTGCATCGGAGGGCAAGGCGTTCATTGCCTGTGACATAGGCCCCGACTGCATAGAGGATGCGTATTTGATCGCAGACACCTTTATTGATGCGGGAGCGGATATAATACTCTTTGAGACCTTTGCGGATATTGCGCCCATACTTCCCGTTATAAAGCATATAAAGAGCAGGAAAAGCGATGTTTTTATAATAACTCAGTTCTGCGTCAATCAATACGGATATACAGAGGCCGGAATAAGCGCCTCGTCCGTAATGCATATGTGTGCAGAAAATGAGTATATAGATGCGGCAGGCTTTAACTGCGGTGTGGGTCCTGCCCACCTTCTGAATATACTTAAAGACATTGCTCTTCCCAAGGACAAGTTCATAACGGCTCTGCCGAATGCGAGCTATCCTTCTGTCGTTCAGGACAGGACGGTATATCTTGACAATATAAACTATTTTTCGGATATAATGTCAAGGGTATCCTATTATGCAGATATAGTGGGAGGCTGCTGCGGTACAAATCCGAAGCATATCAAGGCGCTTAAGGATAATATTGATTTTTCGGCAGGACACATAGGCGCAGAATTGAAAAACAGTTCTTTGAAGCCGTCCGGTAATATATCGGAGGATAACAGAAGGGGAGCGTTTTTCAAGGGCAATGAAGGAAGAAAGCTCATTGCCGTAGAGCTTGATCCGCCCAAGGACGGCGATATTTCAGCGCTTATGGAAACGGCAAATTATCTTAAGACAAGGAATGTGGATGTGATAACATTTGCCGATTCTCCCAGCGGAAGAACGAGGGCAGATTCCGTTCTTATGAGCATAAAGGTTGCAAATGAAACGGGCATTAAGGTCATGCCCCATATATGCTGCCGTGATAAGAACGCCATAGCCATAGGCTCGCATGTACTTGGAGCTTATATAAACGGCATTAGGAATTTCCTTGTTATAACGGGAGATCCCGTGCCGAATACTTCAAGGGATAATGTAAAGGGCGTTTTCAACTTTGACTCCGTAAGGCTTATGCAGTATCTTAAGATTATGAATGATGAAAGCTTTTCGGAGGACAGGCTTTGCTACGGCGGAGCCATAAACTATGCCCGTGCCAATATAGAGATTGAGATCGGGAGAATAAGGCAGAAAACGGAGGCAGGAGCAGAATTTTTCCTCACACAGCCCGTGTATGACGACAAGGACATAGAAGCTCTCAGGTATATAAGGCAGAATATAGAACGTCCCATGCTTGTAGGCATTATGCCCCTTGTGAGTCTCAGAAATGCCAATTTCATAAAAAATGAGCTTACCGGCATAAATGTTCCCGATTGGGCAATAAAAAGGTTCTCGCAGGATATGACAAAGGAAGAAGCAAGACTTGCGGGCGTAAGCATAGCAGAGGAAACCATGGCAAAGACAGAGGACTTTGCAGACGGCTATTATTTTACTATACCGTTCAACAGGCTGGCTACAGCCAAGGCGCTTATAAAATAAAACACTAAGGAGCAGGATATGATAAAGAAACTGAAGGTAGCGGATATTAACATTGATATCGACCTTAAATATGACAAGACCATAAGACAGTCGGAAGCATACGAAGCCGATTTTGAAAAATGCAATGTCAGCATAAAAATACCCGATGACAGCTTTGAGGAGTTAAAGGCGGAAACGCCGTATTTAAGCGCCGAGGATGTGGAATACATATATACGGGTTCGGCTTTTTATGAGGCTCTTCTTCACTTCAACGGCTTTATGCTCCATTCAAGCGGAGTTGTGGTGGATAATTATGCTTATCTCTTTTCGGCTGATCCCGGTACGGGTAAATCCACGCATACGGACCTTTGGGTCAGGTTTTTCGGAAGCGACAGAGCCAAGATAATAAATGACGACAAGCCGGCAATAAGAATGCTTGACGACAAAATATATGTCTATGGTACGCCATGGAGCGGAAAGACAGATCAGAACCTAAATATGAGAGTGCCTCTCGGAGCCATAGTTTTTCTGGAGCGTTCAGAGCACAATCATATCGAAAGGATAGAGCCCAAGGAGGCAATACCGCTTATACTTCAGCAGACCATACGCCCAAGGGAGCAGGAGGTCATGATAAAGCTTTTGGATATGCTGGATAAGGTCTTAAGTAATATCAAGCTTTACAGACTTGGCTGCAATATTTCCGAGGAAGCGGTCAGGGTCAGCTACAACGGAATAAATATGGAGGGAAAAACATTATGAAGATCAAGGAAGGTTATCTTTTAAGACAGGTCGCAGGCAGTAATATAGTAGTGCCCGTAGGCGAGGGTTCTATGGATTTCAGCGGAGTTATAACGCTCAATGAGGTAGGCGCGTTTATATGGCAGATACTTGAAAAAGGCGCGGACAAGCAGGAAATACTGGACAAAATGCTTGCCGAATACGATGTATCAAGGGAAACTGCCGAGAAGGATATAGATGAGTATATTGAAAAGTTAAGAGGAGCTGAGCTCATTGCAGACTAAATCGGTAAGGCTTGCCGAGATATACGGCGTTATGAAGGAAATGCTCGATAAGGGCGGTACCGTCAATTTCAATCCAAGGGGCACAAGCATGCTCCCCACCATACATAATGACGGCGACAGGGTAACGCTCAAAAAATTTGACAGGCTTAAAAAATATGAGCTTCCCCTGTACATACGCGAGGACGGGCAGTTTGTGCTTCACAGGGTCATGTCTGTCAATGCCGACGGCACCTATAATATGTGCGGTGACAATCAATGGCACATAGAAAAGGGCATACGCCCCGAACAGATAGTGGGGACCGTCATAAAGATACAGAGGGGAAAAAAGGAATTTTCCGTCAACAGTATTGTGTATAGGATATATGTATTTATATGGGTCAATATCCGTCCGCTGAGACACATGTTCATAGGCGGCGGAAGGAAGCTCAAAAGACTGCTTACAAAATGATCGGAGGGTTTTATTATGAAGAAATTTTTATTGACAGCTGTTTTTGTTTTGGCGCTTGCCTTCAGCGTATCGGCGGAGGAAGCAATAAGTCTTGATATAGACGGCAAGGCTATTTCATGCGACACACCGCCTCAGATAATAGACGGCAGGACAATGGTGCCGGTAAGAGCCATTTTTGAGGGCGTGGGTGCGTCTGTAGACTGGAACAGTGACACAAAGACAATAACGGGCAAGCTTGGACCCGTAAATGTTATAATGACAATAGACAGCGACACGGCGCTTGTTAACGGCTCGGCCGTTCAGATGGACTGCGCACCTGTTATCATAGACGGCAGAACTCTTGCGCCTGCCAGATATGTTGCCGAGTCCTTCGGCTGTAAGGTAAGCTGGGACGGCGAAAAAAGAACTGTCAGCATTGCAACACCGCTTGCTTCGGCTCAGTCTTCTGCCGAGAAGCCTATGCAGGATAAGTCTGCAGAAGCCGTTACAGAAAAGATAACGGAAGCGACTACCGCAGCCGAGACCACAACGCATCCCATGTATGCATATAAGACTTACTATAAGCCCGGCACATACGAGGTCGGCAAGGATATGCCTGCAGGAGAATATGTCGTATTTGCCAATCCCGACACCATAGGCTATCTCTATAAATATGCCAGAGACGGCGTTATATCCGCTGAAAGCGGAAAAAGATATATATACAGCAATTATTTTTCTTATAACGATATTATATCGCTTTCCAATGAAGACTATCTCGATCTTTCAAGCGCATACGCCGTACCTACAGACGAGGTGGACAAGCTCGATCTGAGCAGGAACGGTACCTTCAGAGGAGGCAAGGATATAAGTACGGGGCATATAACCTTCAAAAAAAGCGCTCAGACACCCATAGCTTATGTGGATGCAGGCTATATAAATGACAGCGAGGCGCAGAGGACAATAGCATATCTTGTCAAGGATAACGGCGACTCCGTAGTAGCCAACATAAGGGGAGGCATGCTTATAAGGACATTCGGCTGTGATATATATAACGCAAATCTTTCGCTTATAAAGGCTTATGAGCCTGCCGGATCAAATGATAAAAATACTGATGCCGGACTTAAATTCAGCGATGTTTCGCCTGCATTCAAAAACGAAGTCGACACATATATGCTTTCGCTTGTAAATGATATTAAGCCCATGAGCCTTAATGCCACGAAGTACACATCATCTTATCAGAAAAAGATGTATAATGAGTGGACAAGCAAGGCAGGCAATCAGGCAGAGAAAAAATATGCTTCGCTTGCCGAAAACTTCTATACTCATTTAAGGGACTGCGTAACATATACAAAGGGTGAGCTTGTAAATGCAGGCACGATATCGACAAAGGGAAGACAGATAACGAGCATAGAATTCAGAAATATGTTCAACGCTCAAAAGGATTATTTCTCGTCCGCATTAAGCTATTTCACAAAGGGAGGCAGCTTTGAGGATCTGGAAGTGGCTGTTTACAGAATGGCGCAGTACAGACATGATGTTCCCAGACTTTCGGGCTCCAAAGTAAATTAAATTTCATTTTGGAGCATATGTTTTCACATTGGTTTGCTTCTGTTAACATCCCGATACCTCAATTTTTGAGTTTATAACGGTACTGCAGTCGATGAAAAGCATTGTATCAAAAATATCATTAAAATAGATCCCATTTATTGGGATTTATTTTTTTGAAACGGCATATAATCTTATGAGGTGATTTGAATTGGAGGAAATTATGGCTGCGGACACTTCTCAGCTTGAAAAAATATTGTCGGTCGTGAAGCTTATGAACGACATAAATTCGGGAAGCAGACAGGAAAGCAACAACATTATAGAGGAAAGTGCCGTAAATATGGACAACAAAACGGCGCTTCGCAGGATAAAGGAGGCTGTGCCCTTTCTGGATATGCCGTACAGAAGAAATATATCAATAATGCTCAGGCTTATGGAAATAGGAAGCCTTGTTTCGGACTTCAGAACAATGTCAGTTTCGGGCGAAAACAACACACGCGCAAAAAAACAGATGCTCATGGCTATACGCCCCGAGCTTGAAACGGGAAAGCAGAGAATGGTGGATATTTTTGTAAAGGTAATGGAGATAAACGAGCTTATGGAGGAGATGTCGGGTGAACAGTGATATATTCAATGACAAGGCCTTTGACTGTCTTGGCGCAGAATTAAAGAGCAGGCTTGCAGAGCTTAGCCGTAAGGCTGAAAATATGGAGGGTGAAGGTAGATTCATATACATACTCACGGAGATAAGAAATTTGCAGAAAACGGCAGATATAACAGCGGAGCAGAAGAAAGCCATGCTAAAAGCCGTGCTCTCGGATATGCCCGAGAACGAAAGAAAAAGGCTGAATTTACTTTTTCGGTTTAATTGGCTTTAGAAAATGAAGGTTTTTGACGCTGATTATTCATAAAATTAGTCAGAACACACAAATTGTAATAAAAAAATAAGAAATTTTGCAATTAATAAAAAAAATTATGCAAAATATGCTTTTTAGCAGTTGCACAATCCTTCCGAATATGTTATTATATACTTTAACGGAGGTGTTGTGTGAATGTTTGTGTTCAATCCAAAGACAAATTTAATAGAGAGACGAGAATCGGTTTACCCTCTCCAGGATGTAGATAAGCCAAACCTCTATGACAATCTTTACAGCTACGACGAGGTTCCGAAGATAGCGTTCAACCACAGAATAGTGCCTATGGATGTCCCCGATGAGATATGGATAACGGATACTACCTTCAGAGACGGTCAGCAGTCCAGAGAGCCGTATACCGTAGAGCAGATAGAGCATATATATACACAGCTCCATAAGCTCGGCGGACCCAAGGGCATAATAAAGCAGAGCGAATTCTTCGTTTATTCAAAGAAGGATCAGGACGCAGTGTATAAATGTC
The DNA here is from genome assembly GCA_947632235.1 of uncultured Clostridia bacterium. Classification (GTDB taxonomy): domain Bacteria; phylum Bacillota; class Clostridia; order Lachnospirales; family CAG-274; genus Gallispira. The sequence goes on along the minus strand of CANROO010000024.1, from coordinate 15,225 downwards.
TTGAAAAGGACTACAGGTTTCCCGAGGTAACAACATGGATAAGAGCCAACAAAAACGACTTTGAGCTTGTCAAGTCCATAGGTGTCAAGGAAACGGGCATACTTGTAAGCTGTTCGGACTACCATATTTTTTATAAGATGAATATGAGAAGAAGCGAGATAATTGAGCATTATCTCTCTATCATTCGTCAGTGCATAGAAACAGGCATAAAGCCCAGATGTCATTTCGAGGACATCACAAGAGCCGATTTCTACGGCTTTGTAGTTCCCTTTGCCTCCGAGCTTATGAAGCTCTATGAGGAAACGGGAGTCCCCATAAAGATAAGAGCCTGCGATACCATGGGCTACGGCGTAAACATTCCGGGTACTGTTCTTCCGCGAAGTGTTCCCGGTATAATATACGGTCTTCACCACTATGCAGGCGTGCCTAATCATCTTCTGGAATGGCATGGTCACAACGATTTCTATCGTTCCGTCACCAATGCTACCGCCGCTTGGCTTTACGGCTGCTGCGGTGTAAATACTTCCCTTTTCGGAATAGGCGAGAGAACGGGCAATACGCCTCTTGAGGCTATGGTGTTTGAATATGCCCAGATAAGAGGTACTCTTGACGGCATGGACACTACTGTTATTACCGACCTTGCGGACTATTACCGCAATGAGATTGGCTATGATATACCGCCTATGACGCCCTTTGTTGGAGATAATTTCAACCTCACAAGAGCGGGCATACACGCGGACGGCATACTTAAAAATGAGGAGATATACAATATTTTCAATACAGAGCTTCTTTTGAAGAGACCTGTCAAGATCGCAGTAGGCAAGACCTCGGGTCTTGCAGGCATTGCGCATTGGCTCAACAGCTATTTCGGCTTCGAGGGTGAAAACAAGATAGGAAAACAGCACCCCGCAGTCTTAAAGATAAAGGAATGGGTAGACGCGCAGTATGAAGCAGGCAGAGTCACGCAGATAAGCGATACCGAGCTTGCAAGGCTTGCAGACAAGGAAATGAAGCCCTATATGGATAAAAAATAATTTTTACATAAAAGGAGAAACAAAAAATGAATAAAATTGAAGCAGCAAAGGAAAAATTCGGTAAGCTTATTGAGGAACAGCTTGCGAGAGTTGAAAAAATGAAGGCTGACAAGGAGTTTATTGACTTTGAAAAGCTTCCCGTCATAAAAATCGGCATTTGCGGCGGCGACGGCATAGGCCCTGCAATAACAGCTCAGGCTCAGAGAATACTTGAATTTCTGCTTGAAGACGAGGTAAAATCGGGCAAGATAGAATTTAAGGTGATAGACGGACTTACAATAGAGAACAGGATAGCGGCAGGAAAGGCCATACCCGATGATGTTCTCGCAGAGCTCAAGGAATGTCCCGTTATATTGAAAGGCCCCACCACTACACCCAGAGCAGGCGATAAGGTGAATATAGAGTCTGCAAATGTAGCCATGAGAAAGGAGCTTGACCTCTTTGCAAATGTAAGACCCGTAAGGATACCCGAGGAGGGCATCGACTGGACATTCTACAGAGAGAATACGGAGGGAAGCTATACTCTCGGCTCAAAGGGCTTTGAGGTGGACGATGACCTTGCCTTCGACTTTACCGTTGCTACAACGGACGGTACGGAGAGAATAATAAGAGCGGCATTTGACTATGCAAAGAAAAACAACAAGGGCAAGGTAACTTGTGTTACAAAGGCAAATATTATAAAGACAACCGACGGCAAATTCCTCAATACCTTCAAGAAAATTGCCGAGGAATATCCCGACATAGAAACGGATGACTGGTATATCGACATAATGACAGCCAAGCTTATTGATCCCAAGAGAAGACAGAGCTTCAAGGTAGTTGTTCTTCCCAATCTCTATGGCGATATAATTACAGACGAGGCTGCCGAGTTCCAGGGCGGCGTCGGCACGGCAGGCTCTATAAATATGGGTAAGAAATATGCAATGTTCGAGGCTATACACGGTTCCGCTCCCAGAATGGTGGAAGAGGGCAGAGATAAGTATGCAGATCCGTGTTCTATTATTAGGGCAGCAAGTATGCTTCTTGCGCATATAGGATATACGGATAAAGCCGATAAGCTTGACAAGGCGCTTGACATCTGCACACAGCAGGAGAAGAAGATACGCATAACTGGTCATTCCGATGGCTGCACAAGCGCAGAGCTTGCCGATTATATTATGGACACAATAAAGGGACTTTGATCTTTATAATAACATTTTATTATATGTTTATTGATATTTTTAACGCTAATATTTACAGATATTTCAGGGAGACCCTTAGGTCTCCCGTTTCTGCGAGGTATACAAATGAGAAAACTTGTTATAGCTGAAAAACCGTCCGTTGCCAGAGATATTGCAAAGGTGCTGAACTGCGGTAAAAAAGGCGAGGGCTATCTATATAATGACGAATATATCGTAAGCTGGGCTATAGGTCATCTTGTTACGCTCTGCGATCCCGAGGAGTATGATGAAAAGTATAAAAAATGGCGTATGGAAACATTGCCAATCATTCCCGATGAGATAAAGATAAAGCCTATAAAGAATACCGTTTCACAGTATAAAATACTTGAAAAAATGCTAAAGTCAAAAGATATTGAAAGTCTTATCTGTGCAACGGACAGCGGTCGTGAGGGCGAACTTATATTCAGATATATATATAAGCTTTCGGGCTGTAACAAGCCTTTTAGGCGGCTTTGGATTTCATCTATGACAGCTCAGGCAATAAAGGACGGTTTCGACAATCTTAAAGACGGAAGAGAATACGATGCTCTTTATAATTCCGCAAAATGTCGTTCCGAAGCCGATTGGCTTGTGGGAATAAATGCCACGAGAGCATATACGCTTAAGTATAATGCTCTTTTAAGCATAGGCAGAGTCCAGACTCCCACGCTTGCCATAATCACCGCAAGACAGAAGGAAATAGACAGCTTTGTGCCTTCGGAATATTGGGAAGTACAGGCGGATTTCGGCGAATACAAGGGCTTGTGGTTCGAGCTTAAAAAAACAGACGGAAAAAATGTTGAAGAAACCAAGATAAGCTCTAAGGAAAGGGCAGCCGATATAGTTTCAAAGGTAAAGGGTAAGACGGCGTTTGTCAAGAGCATTGAACGAGAGGAAAAGAAAACACCGCCTCCGCTTTTATATGACCTTACGGAGCTTCAGCGCGACTGCAACAAAAAATACGGTTTTTCTGCGCAGCAAACACTGTCTGTAGTTCAGGATCTCTATGAAAAGAGAAAGATGGTCACTTATCCCAGAACGGATTGCCGTTATCTCTCGGATGATATGATACCTAAGCTTAAGATAATAGCTTCAAAGCTTAAAAATACAGAGCAGTATTCATCATATGCCGATTATGTATTGAATCTTCCCAAATTGCCTATAACAAAGAGGATAGTGGATAATTCCAAGCTGAGCGACCACCATGCTATTATCCCCACGGAAACAAATCCTCGCATATCCGCCCTGAGTGAAAGAGAATTTAAGGTATACGACCTTATAGCAAGGCGTTTTCTTCAGGTATTCTATCCATATTATGTCTACAGCACAACACGTATTGTCACCGAGAGTGAAGGCGAAAGCTTTGTCACAAGAGGCACAAGCGTCATTTCAAAGGGCTGGACGGAGCTTAATGTAAAGTCAGATAAAGAAAAGAAAAACGAGGATATACTGCCCGATGTAAAAGAAAATGACAGCTTTTCAATAAAGAGTGTGCGTTCGACAATGAAAAAAACAAAGCCCCCTCAGCCTTATAACGAAGCTGGTCTGCTTTCTGCAATGGAAAATGCGGGTCGTTTTGTGGAGGACGAGGAGCTGAAAGAACAGCTTAAGGACTCGGGACTGGGAACTCCCGCCACAAGAGCTGCCATAATAGAAAGGCTCATACAGGTAGGATATATAGTGAGAAAGGGCAAGTCGCTCATACCCACGGAAAAGGGCAAGAAACTTATAGAAGTTGTACCGCCCGAACTAAAATCGCCCGAAACAACGGGCAGATGGGAAAAAGGTCTTACATCCATATCAAAGGGTAAGATGGATACTTCAAAATTTATGGGAAGTATAAACAGATATGTAAACTATATAATTACACAGGCAAATACCACCTCGAGCAATGTAAAATTTGCCGCTGAAAATCCAAGGGGCAAAAAAAGGAAAAACATGCCAGAAATATTAGGCACTTGTCCACTGTGCAAAGGGCATATATTTGAAAATTCAAAGGGCTATTACTGCAGTAACTGGAGGCAGGGCTGTAAATTTACAATATGGAAGAACAGCCTTGAAAACTACGGCGTGGCAATAACTCCGGATTTCATAAAAAAGCTTATGGAAAATGGAAAAATAGAAGACCTTTTTGTGCATAAACCCGACACTTCGGAGGAGTGCTTATGTACGATAGCTCTCACGGTGGATAAGGGCGGACGACTTGAAATAAACAATTTAAGGAAGGCGGAAAAATGACAATAGAGGTTTTGGAAAAAGAATTTTGTGTATGCAGGTTAAAAAGCCCAGGTAATGTGAGTATCAAAGAATTTACATTTCTTTCTGTTACAGATGAAGAAATTTCACTTGTATGTACGAAGGAAAATATGCCGAATGATACGGAAACAGTCGAAAAAGGCTGGCGCGGTTTCAGAATAAAGGGCGTATTGGATTTTTCACTTATAGGTATACTCTCAAAAATATCGGCTATACTTGCAAAAGGCAATATAGGCATATTTGCAGTGTCTACATATAATACGGATTATATATTCGTAAAAAAGGAAAATTTTGACAAAGCTTTGCAGCTTCTTAAAGCCAATGATTATACTGTAATATAAAAAACAAGCGGGAAAAAATCCCGCTTGTCCAGACTGTCGAATAATTCAAAATATATAAAAATGTAATAAGCGGGCGTGCAATGCACGCCCCTATAAACCACAATGTGAGCTAATCACTCGTAGGGGCGAGCATTGCTCGCCCTCAAAATTTCATATAACAAGGTGTTTTATCGACACGCAGAACAAGCGGGAAAAACTCCCGCTTGTCTTATATTGTTTTATAATTGCCAAATTATTATTCAAGTATTCTTTTTGCTCCTACATATGTACTTGTGGAATAGTCATCGCTCAGACTGGAAATAGTCACGCCGTTTCCGGAGCCGTTTGTGGAATGTATATATTTTCCTTCGCCTATATACATACCAACATGTGATATTACGGAATCTCCGCCGGTATTGAAGAACAACAGATCGCCGGGAGCAAGCTCGCTCTTTTCAACTGTTGTACCCTGAGTGAACATATCTCTTGAAGTCCTGTTGAGATTTATGCCGAAGTTTTTGTATACGCTGTATACAAAGCCCGAGCAGTCAACGCCCGATGTAAGGTCTGTTCCGCCCCATACATAAGGTGTGCCGATAAAGTTCTCGGCATAGGCAACTACATCGTGGCAGTCTATATCGCCGTTATTCACATAGCCCTGTTCAAATTTATATGTGTTGGCTTCGTTTGCTTCAAATGCCTCGTTTTTGGGCTTGCTTCCGTTTTTAAGCTGAATATAGTCGGATTTTACATATCCCGCATTTCCGTTGTCATCCGATACAAGCACCCAGCCGTCCTTATAACCCGCAACGCTTAAATTATAGCCGTTGTAGAAGGAACGCAGTACTTTGGAATCGGTGGAAGGGCTTTCTCTTAAGTTGAGAGAATCAGCCGTTACAACAGCATATATGTTGTCAGCTATGTTGTTTGCTATTGCCTCTGCCGTTATTTCATCCGATGCGGTGGGCGACTGAACGGACGGAAGATATTTCAGAAGACTTCCCTGCATATACTCAGAATTTATATATCCCGTACTGCCGTTGAAGTTTATCTGATACCATTCGCCGTTTTTGCCGGATGTCACAAAAACCTGTCCTTTTTTGGCTGTGCCTATAACAGCGCCCGAAGCGGACGGATTAGAGCGTACATTCACATTGTCTGCAATACAGGTGGCATCGGTCTGATAGATAGAAATAAACTGCGAGCTTATGAAGCCTTGGTCAAGTCCTGGCTTCTTTATCTTGAACCAGCCGTTGTGAGCATCGCCTGTGATAGTGAGAATATCGCCTGTGTTGGCTGTACCCACAACTCTTCCTTCTGTAGAATTGTAGGAGCGTATATTAACGGATGTGGCTGTAACCTTTGCCAGATTTGAGGCGTATACCGAGCTTGCTGTCAAAATGCTGAATACACAGCCTGCAAAAATGGTCTTGGTCAATAGTCTGACTTTAATCATATTCAGCCATCCTTTCCTCTTAAGTAAAAAGTTGTTACATAAATGTTACAACTTATTTTATAGCATTTTTATCCATTTGTCAAGCGTTTTAGGCATAAAAATGCCAATTGTAACATAAAATAAATATTTCAAACCTGTTACAAAAACACAATAAATACTATATATAAGTATTGATAAAATACAATAATGATATAATAATTTATTTGTATTTTTTGTATTGACATATACCCCGTAAGGGTATATAATCAATTTATATGAAAGAGAGGTGTATCCGCTTGGAGGAATTATGCTGTCATAAGACTAAAATCCGCACTCCCGAAGAATATAAGTCGCTTATACACAGACTCAACCGTATCGAGGGTCAGATAAGGGGTATACGCAAAATGGTGGAATCAAATGCTTACTGCACGGATATACTTATTCAGGTTTCTGCCGCTACAGCAGCATTGAACGCTTTTAATAAGGAACTCCTTGCCAATCATATTAAGACCTGTGTTGCGGATAATATTAAACAGGGGAACGATGAAATAATAGACGAGCTTTTGAAAGCTCTACAAAAGCTTATGAAATAAGGAGGTATAAATATGGAGCAATATCTGGTGACAGGTATGAGCTGTGCGGCATGCAGCGCCAGGGTTGAAAAGGCTGTCAAGGCTGTAGAGGGTGTAAGCTCCTGTTCTGTAAGCCTACTCACCAATTCCATGGCTGTAGAAGGTACGGCAAGCTCTGATGCAATTATAAGCGCTGTCGAGGCGGCAGGCTACGGCGCTTCAAAAAAAGGCGCATCTCAAAACACTTCGTCATCCTTTGACGAAAGAATGCTTGAAGATAAGGATACGCCCATATTAAAGAGAAGACTTGCTTTTTCACTTGTTTTTCTTGTTGTGCTCATGTATTTTTCTATGGGTCATGCCATGTGGGGCTGGAAGCTTCCGTCGTTTTTTGACAATAACTATATCGCTATAGGACTTGTACAGCTTCTTCTTACCGTTGCCATTATGGCTATAAATCAGAAGTTTTTTATAAACGGCTTCAAGGGACTTATACACAGATCGCCCAATATGGACACACTTGTTGCTCTTGGCGCAGGCGCTTCATTTATATATAGTGTTTATGCGCTTTTTGCCATGACCTCCGCGCAGGTTTCCGGCAATATGGATAGCGTTATGCACTATATGCACGAATTTTATTTTGAATCTGCGGGCATGATACTTACGCTCATAACTGTGGGTAAAATGCTTGAAGCCATGTCAAAGGGCAGAACAACGGATGCATTAAAGGGTCTTATGAAGCTTGCGCCGGACACGGCTACGATCATAATAGACGGCAAGGAAACGACCGTGTCCGTGGCACAGGTGAAAATAGGTGATATATTTGTTGTGCGTCCGGGTGAAAACATACCCGTGGACGGTGTTGTCAAAGAGGGAAGTTCAGCTGTGAACGAGTCTGCGCTTACGGGTGAAAGCATACCCGCAGACAAAGCCGAAGGCGACAGAGTTTCCGCTGCAACGCTCAATCAGTCGGGATTTTTAAAATGCGAGGCAACAAGGGTAGGCGAGGACACCACGCTTTCAAAAATTATACAGATGGTAAGCGAAGCTTCGGCTACAAAGGCGCCTATTGCAAAGGTTGCCGACAAGGTTTCGGGCATATTCGTGCCAACTGTTATCACAATAGCCATTATAACTGGCGTCATATGGCTTTTGGTCGGCAAGTCTGTAGGATTTTCACTTGCAAGAGCCATTTCCGTCCTTGTCATAAGCTGTCCGTGCGCTCTTGGACTTGCAACTCCCGTTGCCATTATGGTTGGTAGCGGAGTTGGTGCCAAAAAGGGTATACTTTTCAAGACTGCTTTATCTCTTGAAGAAACAGGCAGAGTAAATGCCGTTGCTCTTGACAAGACGGGTACGATCACATTGGGCGAACCCGAGGTTACTGATATAATACCTGCGGAGGGCATAAGCGCAGAGGAGCTCCTTAAAACAGCATATTCTCTTGAAATAAAGAGCGAACATCCACTTGCGGGAGCCGTAATAAAAAAGGCGGAGGAGCAGGGCATAAAAGCCTATGCCGTGACCGATTTCAAGGCGGCTGCGGGCAACGGACTGCAAGCCGAAATGAACGGACAGAGCCTTGCGGGCGGTAAGCTTGTTTTTATAGAAGGCTTTGCCGAAATACCCTCGGATGTAAGAGAAAAATCGTTAAAACTTTCACAGGAAGGCAAAACTCCGCTGTTTTTCTCAAAGGACAATAAACTCTGCGGTATCATAGGCACAGCCGATACCATAAAATCCGACAGCCCCGAGGCAATATCACAGCTTAGGAATATGGGTATAGAGGTAGTAATGATAACGGGCGACAATGAAAAAACTGCCCATGCCATAGGAAAGCAGGCGGGAGTGGATACCATAATTGCAGGCGTTCTTCCCGATGGTAAAGAAAAGGAAATAAGAAAACTAAGACAAAACGGTAAGGTAGCAATGGTAGGCGACGGCTTAAACGATGCTCCCGCTCTCACAAGAGCCGACATGGGCATAGCCATAGGCGCAGGCGCTGACATTGCCATAGACGCAGCCGATGTTGTGCTTATGAAAAGCAACTTGAAGGATGTTCCTGCGGCTATAAGACTCAGCAGGGCAACGCTCAGAAATATACACGAAAATCTTTTCTGGGCGTTCATATACAATATCATAGGCATACCACTTGCCGCAGGCGTGTTTATACCCATTTTCGGCTGGCAGCTCAATCCCATGTTCGGAGCTGCGGCAATGAGCCTTTCAAGCTTCTGCGTTGTTTCAAATGCTTTAAGGCTCAATCTTGTGGATATATACAGCACCAAAAAGGACAAAAAAATAAAAAATAAAAATAAAATTAATTTAAAGGAGGAAACCAAAATGAAAAAAATCAATATCGAGGGCATGATGTGTATGCACTGTGTAGCTCATGTTGAAAAGGCGCTTAAGGCAGTCGACGGTGTAGGCGAGGTAAATGTATCTCTCGAAAACAACTGCGCCGAGATAAGCGGAAACGCCGACAATTCTGCTCTTACAAAGGCAGTCGAAGAAGCGGGCTATAAGGTAACGGGCATAGAGTAATTGTAAAAAAAAGAATGCACCTTCGCATTTTAAAAGGAGGGTGTATTTTTTTTGCAAAAAAACTGTTGACACTTCCCCAAGGGCAGGGTTTATACTTAAATTACTCCGGAGGTGATATAAATGCTTATAAGTATAGGACAGTTTTCAAAAATATGCTCTGTAAGCGTAAAAACTCTAAGACACTATGACAAGCTTAATCTGCTTAAACCCGTAAAGGTAGACGAATTCACATCATATCGTTACTATGACGAAAGTCAGCTTGAAACCATGCTTGTTATAAACAGGCTCAAAAGATACGGTTTTTCTCTTGCAGAAATAAAAGCATTTATAAACGAAAAAGATAAGGGTATACTCTTTTCAAAATTAAAGGAAAAAGAAGAAAGGCTAAAATGCGATATTATGCATAAAGACCTTATTCTGAAGGAACTTGACAGTATTATAAAAAATTTTGAAAGGACAGGTAAAATTATGGATTATCAGAACAATTACAAAATAAGCATCACAACAACCAAAGATATGCCTATACTGAGCAGCAGACAGAGAATGTCCGTTGAGGATTTCGGCAAGTACTACGGCATATTGTTTACCAAAATTGCAAGGGAGGCAATAACCACAACGGGAGATGTACTTGCCGTATACCACGATGACGAGTTTGACGAAAACGACAGCGATATTGAAGTGGGTATAGGCATTAAAGACGCAAGCAAGGCTACAAGGATAATTTTGGGCGGAAAATGCGCGGTTACCATGCATAAAGGCTCTTACGCCAATCTTACGGAAGCCTATGCTGCCGTTGTAAGGTGGATAAATGAAAACGGCTATGAAATTTCCGCTCCGCCTTATGAGATATATCGCATATCTCATGTTGACAATGTTCCCGCCGATGAATGGGAAACGGATATTTATTTCCCCATAAAGTGATAAAATACTTTTTAGAATATTTTTCATAAAATAACGCTTCATATACCTGATAGGCTTTTCCTATCGGGTATTTTTTTAAATTATTTATAAAAAAATGTAAAGTATACTTGACATTTATAATTTTATATGTTATATTGATATTGTAAAGTTGACTTTACATAAGGAGGTGTTTTATGAAAACAAGAATACAAGAGCTGAGAAAGCAAAGAGGACTTTCTCAGGAAGGCTTGGCGGAGGCTCTGGGAGTTACAAGGCAGACAGTCATTTCGCTTGAAAAGGAAAAATATGTCGCCTCTCTGGAGCTTGCTTTCAAAATATCGAGGCTTTTTGAACTGCCTATTGAAGAAATATTTTTATACAAGGAGGAAAAATAATGGAAAACAACAACTTTGATATGGAAGGTGCAAAAAAGAAATATATGTTAAAACAAATGCTGTATGCGGTCTATCTTTTGGCAGGCATAATAATGATACTGCTTAAGTTTACAAATATAGACTACATTGCAAAGCTCGAAGGCAGGGCGCTTGTGCAGTATGAGTCGATTTCTGCGGTATTTACGGTTATAGGCGCAGTAGGTATTCTGCGTATGTTAAAGCTTCTAAAGAATGAAAAGCTTTTAAAAAAGTATATCACTCGTTCAAAGGATGAAAGAAATATAATGCTCAGCAACAAGGCTATGTATATTGCCGTCAATATTTCATTTATTGCCGCTCTCATTCTCGATGTATATTACCTGCCTATCAATATTGCCGTGAGCAACGCCATAATTTATTTTGCCTGCTTCATACTGTTTGTCTATGTTGTGGTATACTTTATTTTGAATAAAATAATGTAAAAACAGATTGACAAAGCCGTGTATTTACTATATAATATTTAACAGCTTAAAACGGAAGGATAAGTAGTCTTATACATAAGCTCCAGAGAGAATGCGGAAGGTGAAAGCATTTGCGCTGTGTAAGGCGAAGCTCCCTTTTGATATTCATTATCCCGTGCAGACCAATACTCTGCCGTCTTATCGGCGTTAAACGATAGCTATGAGATACGCATTTTAGCGTAAATCAGGGTGGTACCGTGAAAAATATTTTCGCCCCTGCACTTTGGCGGGGGCTTTTTAATTTACAGGAGGAAAACAAAATGAAATTCATGGGTGTAAACGAGATCAGAGAAAAATATCTCTCATTTTTTGAGAGCAAGGGTCATCTCAGAATGGCAAGCGCATCTTTGGTGCCTCAGAATGACAAGAGCCTTCTGCTCATCAATTCGGGCATGGCGCCTTTAAAGCCCTTCTTTACGGGTCAGCAGATACCGCCGAGGAAGAGAGTAACTACCTGCCAGAAGTGCATAAGAACAGGCGATATTGAAAATGTAGGCAAGACGGCAAGACACGGTACATTCTTTGAGATGCTCGGCAATTTCTCATTCGGTGATTATTTCAAGCACGAGGCTATTGCATGGGCTTGGGAGTTCTTTACAAAGGTAGTGGAGCTTCCCGAGGACAGGCTCTATGTTTCCGTTTATCAGGACGATGACGAAGCCTATGACATATGGAACAAGGAAATAGGTCTTGCGCCCGAAAGAATATTCAGAATGGGCAAGGAAGACAATTTCTGGGAGCATGGCGTAGGTCCCTGCGGTCCCTGCTCGGAAATATACTATGACAAGGGTGAGGAATTCGGCTGCGGAAAGCCCGACTGTACGGTAGGCTGTGACTGCGACAGATACATGGAGATATGGAACCTTGTTTTCACTCAGTTCAATAAGGAGGAGGACGGCTCTTATTCCGATCTTTCGCACCCCAATATTGACACGGGCATGGGTCTTGAAAGAATTGCCACAGTCATGCAGGGAGTAAATTCAATATTCGATGTCGATACCGTAAAAGCTATAAGAGATGCAGTCTGCGATATATGCGGAGCAAAATACGGCGAGGACTACAAAAAGGATGTTTCAATAAGAGTGATCACAGACCATGTGCGTTCGGTCACATTCATGACAGCCGACGGCGTTCTTCCTTCAAATGAGGGCAGAGGCTATGTTTTAAGGCGTCTTCTCAGAAGAGCTGCAAGACACGGCAAGCTTCTGGGCATAAACAGAAAATTTCTTGCAGAGCTTTGCAGGGTGGTTATAGACAATTCGGGCAAGGCTTATCCCGAGCTTGTTGAAAAGCAGGATATGATACTTAAGGTGCTCACTACGGAGGAAGAAAGATTTTATGCTACTCTCGATACGGGCATGGCTATGCTTGCTTCCAAGCTTGAGGAGCTTAAAGCAGAGGGCAAAAATGTTCTCGGCGGTGAGGATTCATTCAAGATGTACGATACCTACGGCTTCCCCGTTGACCTTATGGAGGAGATACTTTCTGACGAGGGATTCAGCCTTGATGAAAATGCTTTCAGGCAGGAAATGGAAAAGCAGAGAACAAGGGCAAGGAATGCCAGAGCGACCGACACCTACATGGGCGCGGAAGAAACGGTATTCCATAGGCTAGATCCTGCTATGTCCACGGAGTTCTGCGGTTATGACAGCCTTAAGGCGGACGGCAGGGTGCTTGCCATAGTCTCAGATGATGAAATAAGGGAAAGCGCATCCGAGGGCGACAAGGTATCCATAATCGTGGATAATACGCCTTTTTATGCCGAAATGGGCGGTCAGGCAGGCGACAGCGGTATTGCATATAATGACGGCGTTAAGCTCGAAATTGAGGACTGTACAAAGTTCGGCGGAAATAAATATGTGCATACGGGTATTGTTGCTTCGGGCACAGTAAACACGGGCGATACTCTCACATTGGAGGTAGACAGCGCAAAGCGTCTTTCAACAGCCAGAAATCACACTGCAACGCATATTCTACAGGCCGTATTAAAGGAAGTTCTCGGAAGCCATGTTGAGCAGGCAGGTTCCTTTGTGAACGATAAGAGGCTCAGATTTGACTTCACTCATTTTGAGGCCATAGATAAGGAAACACTTAATACTATCGAGAATAAAGTTAATGAAAAGATATTGTCGGCTCTGCCCGTTGTTGTAAAGGAAATGTCTATAGACGAGGCAAAGAAGACCGGAGCAACAGCGCTTTTCGGCGAAAAATACGGCGATATAGTAAGAGTTGTAAATATAGGCGATTATTCAATTGAGTTCTGCGGAGGCACACATCTTACCAATTCCGCTTATTGCGGTACCTTCAAGCTCTTGTCCGAGAGCGGTGTTGCCGCAGGCGTCAGAAGAATAGAAGCTCTCACGGGCGCCGGCGCTCTTTCCTACTATGAGGAGCAGGAGTTTGCTCTTAAGTCTATAGGCGAGCTTCTTAAGATAACAACAGGCGATATACCCAAGAGAATAGCGCATATCGTGGATGAAAACAGGCGTCTTTCAAAGGAGATAGAAAGCCTTAAGGCAAAGATGAGCGGTTCACTCGTAGACGATATAATAAACAGTAAGGTGAATGTAAAGGGCATAGATGTGGTTATGTCCGAGGCAAAGGGACTTGATATGAACGGCTTGAGGACAATGGGCGATCAGATCAAGGACAAGCTTGACGGCATAATAGTTCTTGCAAGCGGAGAAGGAAGCAAATGCAGCTTTGTTGTAATGTGCAGCGAATCTGCCGTTAAGGCAGGCGCAAACGCAGGAAATATCGTCAAAGCCGCTGCGACCGTATGCGGAGGTGGCGGAGGCGGCCGTCCCAACATGGCTCAGGCAGGAGGCAAAGACGCTTCAAAGATACCGCAGGCACTCGAAAGCGCAATGAAGACTGTTGAGGAAAGTTTAAAATAATGGAAAGTCTGGCTTATAAGACAAAGCAAATAATAAAACATTACGAATTTAATTTCAAAAAAAATTTTGGACAGAACTTTCTCGTGGATGAGAGAGTTCTGGACAAAATAATTTCCGCTGCCGATATAGGCGAAAACGACCTTGTCATAGAGGTAGGCCCCGGCATAGGTACGCTCACGCAGGCTATGGCAAAAAAGGCGGGCAGGGTCATATCCGTTGAGATAGACAAGGCCCTTGTGCCTATTTTGGAGGAGCTTCTCTCAGATTATGACAATGTGGAGATAATAAACGAGGATATACTCAAGGTGGATATAAACGATATAATTTCGGCTTATCCCGGCATGACGGTCAAAATGGTCGCTAATCTCCCGTATAATATCACAACGCCCATAATAATGAATATACTTGAAAAGCATATTCCCATGGAAAGCCTTACCGTTATGATACAAAAGGAAGTGGCATACAGAATGAACGCCTTGCCCTCCACAAAGGACTACGGCTCGCTTTCGCTTGTCACACAGTACTACTGCAGGCCCTATCTTGTGGCAAATGTACCTCAGAATTGCTTTATGCCAAGACCCAATGTGGATTCTGCCGTTATAAAGCTTACAATACTTGACAGACCCGAGGTCGAGGTAAAAGACGAGCAGTTTATGTTTCTGTTTATAAAGTCGGCTTTTGCTCAAAGAAGAAAAACTCTTGTAAACTGCATATATAACAGCTCTATCACTTCTCTTGACAAGGAGGGCTTAGCCTCCGTTTTAAAGGAGTTTGGCTATGACGTAAGAGTGAGGGGCGAAAGCCTGAGTTTAAGCGACTATGCTTTGCTCAGCGACAGAATGCTTGAATACAGAGCATAAAAATATATTCTTTATATTATTCATGTCACATATAATTAAATAAGATCTTATGCTTTGGAGGTTCTTATTTGATTATGGCATATTCAAGAGTGTTTATCGCTCTCAAGCAGGGCTGTAATGATTTTACAAGGGACGAACGCTTTGCAGTGGGCAGATGTATAATAGAGCTCAGAAACGGAGTGGGAAGGCTTCTCATTCAGGCTCAGGGACTGAGAAACGACTGTGATTACAGGGTGTGTATGCTCACAAAAGACAGCTATACGGAGGTTACAAAGCCTTTTTATGTGGATATATCGGGCAAAAGCGAATTAAA
>CANROO010000023.1 GCA_947632235.1 uncultured Clostridia bacterium | reverse complement strand
CACTCCTCCCGCAAGGACTTCGGGCGGTATGGGCATGGGATGATAATACATAACGGCTCAGGCATACGGGAGCTTTATCCCTTTATGCCGTCCGTTAAAAAGGGCTTATGATCTGTCCTTGCGATCACTGTAAAAAGGAGAAACAAAATGGCTAAAAACAAAATAAAGCCCCGTATACTCACGGGATTTATGGAACTGCTCCCCGCAGACCAGATATTATTCAACAGAATATACGACACTATAAGAGAGGTCTACGAGAGCTTTGGCTTTCTTCCGCTGGACACCCCCGTTATAGAGCTTTCGGAGGTATTGCTGGCAAAGGCGGGCGGTGAAACGGAAAAGCAGATATACCGCTTCACAAAGGGCGACAACGACCTTGCGCTGCGCTTTGACCTTACTGTGCCTCTTGCCAGATATGTGGCTCAGCACAGCGGAGAACTTACCTTCCCCTTCAAAAGGTACCAGATGAGCAAGGTTTACAGGGGTGAAAGACCGCAGAAGGGACGATTCAGAGAGTTCTATCAATGCGACATAGATATAATAGGAAATGAAGAGCTTGACCTGACCTATGACGCTGAGATACCTGCCGTTATTTACAATGTATTCAGAAGGCTTGACATAGGCAAGTTCACGATACATATAAACAACAGGAGGGTACTGAACGGATTTTTTGAAGCTCTGGGGCTTGAAAATATAATAAGCGATATATTGAGAAATATAGACAAGCTCGAAAAAATAGGCAAAGAAAATGTCATAAAAGAGCTTGCGGAGCTTGGAATTGACGATGAAAAAATAAACAAGATAATAGATTTCATAACAATATCGGGCAATACCGAGCAGAAAATAGAAGCTCTCAAAAATATGCCCATAGAAAACGAAAAATACAAGGAGGGCGTAAAAGAGCTTGAACTTGTGGCGGGATATATGGCTGACTTCGGCATAGACAAGAGCTATTTCACAATAGACCTTACAATTGCAAGAGGTCTTGACTACTACACGGGTACGGTGTACGAAACCACTCTTGACGACCACAAGGGACTGGGAAGCGTATGCTCGGGCGGAAGATACGACAATCTCACTGAGTATTACACCAGCTCCAAGCTTCCCGGCATAGGCATTTCCATTGGTCTTACAAGGCTGTTTTCACAGCTTAAGGAGGCGGGCATAATAGAGAGCAGGCGTTCAAGTCTAGCTGATGTGCTGGTGCTTCCCATGGGCATTGACATGGGCTATGCCTTAAGAGTTGCCGAACGCATAAGGCAGGCGGGACTTAAAGCCGATGTGTACTATGCTCAGAGAGCTATGAAGCACAAGATGAAATATGCCGACAGACTGGGCGTGCCATATGTAGCCGTGATAGGCGAAAACGAGATGCAGACGGGCACCGTTATGCTCAAAAATATGGCAACGGGCGAACAGTCCGCGCTGGACATTGAAGACGCTTTAAAAGAAATAAAAAAACAGATGGGAGAAAATTAACATGGCAGAATTGATGCAGGGTTTAAAAAGAAGCTGTTACTGCACGGAGGTAAATGAAAGCATGGTTGGAAATGAAGTCACTCTTATGGGCTGGTTAAGCCGAAAGAGGGAATTCGGTCACTTCTCATTCATACTTCTGCGCGACAGAACGGGAATAGTGCAGGCAGTTGTGGACAGGGACAGCTGTTCCGAGGATATATTAAAAAAGGAATCCGAAATAAGAGGAGAATATGTTATAGCCGTAACGGGTAGGGTTCAGGCAAGAACGCCCGAAAACATAAACCCCAACATGAAGACGGGAAGGATAGAAATAAGCGTAGAGGGGCTTAAGATACTCTCGGAATCCGACACACCGCCCTTCCAGATAGAGGACAATGTAAATGTAAGCACGGAGCTAAGGCTTAAATACAGATACCTCGACTTAAGGCGTCCCTCCGTTGCCTCCAACATAATGCTTAGGCACAGGATATGCCAGATAGTCAGAGATTTCCTCGACAAGGAAGGCTTTATAGAGATAGAAACACCCATGCTTACAAAGTCCACTCCCGAGGGTGCAAGGGATTATCTTGTGCCATCAAGAGTACACCCGGGAAGCTTTTATGCCCTTCCCCAAAGCCCTCAGCTTTTCAAGCAGCTTCTCATGGTATCTGGCTTTGACAAGTATTTCCAGATAGTAAAGTGCTTCAGGGATGAAGACCTGAGAGCGGACAGACAGCCCGAATTTACACAGATAGATATGGAGCTTTCATTCATAGAGCAGGACGATGTAATAGATGTAAATGAAAGACTTATAAAGAGAATATTCAAGGAAATAAAGGGAATAGATATTAATACGCCCTTCCTTAGAATGCCTTACAAGGAGGCTATGGAGCGTTTCGGCTCGGACAAGCCCGATATACGCTTCGGCATGGAGCTTAAGGACATAACGGACATAGTGGCAGGCTCAGAATTCGGAGTTTTCCAAAACGCCATTGACGGCGGCGGAAGCGTAAGAGGCATAAATGCGGAGACCTGCGCCTCATTCCCCAGAAAAAAGATAGATTCGCTTGTGGATGTGGCAAAGACCTACGGCGCAAAGGGACTTGCATGGATAGTATGTAACGACGACGGAAGCTATAAGACCACAATATCAAAGTTCTTTGGCGAGGACACAATAAAGGCTATAGCAGAACGCTTCGGCGCAAAGCCCGGCGACCTTATACTGCTGTGCGCAGACAAAAACAGCGTGGTATTCGACGCATTGGGAGCTTTGAGACTGGAGATAGCAAAGCGTCTTGAACTGCTTGACAGCGAGGACTACAAGTTCCTTTGGGTAACGGAATTTCCGCTGCTTGAATACAGCGAGGAGGAACAAAGATATGTTGCAAAGCATCATCCCTTCACATCGCCCATGGACGAGGACCTCGGTATAATAGACACAGAGCCCGAAAATGTGAGAGCAAAAGCCTACGACATGGTTTTAAACGGCTGCGAGGTAGGCGGCGGCTCCATAAGAATACACTCGGGCGAGATACAGCAGAAAATGTTTTCGCTTCTCGGCTTCAGCAAGGAGGACGCACAGGAGCGTTTTGGCTTCCTGCTTGACGCGTTCAAGTTCGGTCCCCCGCCCCACGGCGGACTTGCATTCGGTCTTGACAGGCTTGTTATGCTCCTTACGGGCGCAGAAAGCATAAGAGATGTCATAGCCTTCCCGAAGGTAAAGGACGCAAGCTGTCTGCTTACAGACGCTCCGAATGTGGTGGAAGAAAAACAGCTTGAGGAACTGGGAATAGCGATAGCCGTAAAGGACGAAGAGGTGAATTAAATGCTGGATTTTAAAACAGAGCTTGAAAAATTTGCTCCTCTGCCCGAAAACAAGGATGTTCCGCGCGCGGCGGATATGAACGCCGTTGACGACATAATGGATATTCTGCGGGATATAAAGAAAAATCTGTAAATCTTAAATAATTTATGGGAGAAATGTAAATGCTTTACACAGGCGCTTTGCAAAAAAAGGTCACAAACCTTTCTGCCCTCAGCTACAACAAAGCGCTCGAGCTTTGTAAGGAGGACAGAATCTCAGAGGCAATATCCGCCCTCAGAGAAAGTCTTGAGTATGACAAAAAAAATATAGACGCGCGCAATCTGCTGGGACTGTGCTATTACAGGCTGGGAAGAATAGCCGACGCCCTTCTACAGTGGACGCTCAGCTATAAATTCAAAAGAGACGGCAACATAGCCGTAGACTATATGGCAGGACTTGAAAGCGACAAAAAAACGCCCGATATGTACGAAGCCATAGAGCTTTACAACGAGGCGCTTTCGCTTGCAGTACAGGGCAATACGGACATGGCTGTATTAAGCCTTAAAAAGGCTCTTGTCAAAAACAAGTATCTTGTGGACGCCATGGATCTGCTTGCGCTCTGCTATATAGAAACGGGCAAGGAATCCGAAGCGTTCAGGCTTGCCGAAAAGGCAATTGCCATAGACAGCACAAACGCTATAGCGCTCAGATACTACCGTATGCTCAAACCCGAAAAAAAGCTTTTCTTCAATTCCAAGCCCAAGGACACCAAGCCCAGAGGCTCACAGAGGAATGTGATAGGCTATTTTATAGGAGGAGTAGCCGCTGCCGCAATTCTTATATGCGGTCTTATACTGCCCTCTATAATACACAACTACACAGACAGCTACGACAAGCTTCTCACGGACTACAATGTGCTTAAAAACGATATGAATTCAAAGCTTGAAGACAAGACCGCTACCGTAGACAGGCTTACATCGGAAAACGAAGACCTGCGTTCAAGGCTCTACACAGCGGACAATCAGGCGCTGCAGCAGAGGGTCAGACTGCTCACCGACATAAAAAATTACTATGACGAGGGGAGCATAGAGGAAGCTGCCGACAAGCTCATAACGCTCAGCACGGCAGGCTTCAGCAAGGAGGTTCTGGCTCAGTATTCCTCGCTTTGCAAGCTCGTTATGCCCGCTGCGGCAAGCCATTATTTCACTCTGGGCAAAACAGCACAGCAAAACGGCGACAACACCAAGGCAAGGGAATATCTGCACAAATCAATACAATGCACAAACGACGGCGACGAGGTAAGATATTCGGCAATGTTTCAGCTGGGAAAAATAGCTCAATCCGAGGGCGACAGTACTTCTGCTATAAATTACTTCAAAAATGTAGCCGAAAAACACCCCATAGAGAGCATTAAAAACGAAGCCAAAAAATATGTAGATGCCGCCGCGGCTGCAGCAAATAAATAAAAATCGGGGCTGAAATAGATGATAAAAGCTGTTTCAGCCTTTTTTATTAAAAGAGGTCGCATATGTTTGAAAAAATAAGAACAGAAAAAATAGAAAACCTGGGAGAGGCGCATGTATACGCCCACAGCACGGGACTTAAGCTTATATATATAGAAAACAAGGACAGGGACAGGGTTTTTGCCATAGGCTTCAATACTCTGCCCGAAAACGACAAGGGCATACCTCACATAGTGGAACACTGCGTGCTCTGCGGGTCCGAAAATTACAGAGTAAAAGACCCCTTCAACATACTCGACAAGGGTTCCATACACACCTATCTCAACGCCCTCACCTACGGCGACAAGACCGTATACCCCATAGCGAGCACAAACGAGGCGGATTTCAAAACGCTTATGCGCGTTTATCTCGACGCCGTTTTCAGACCTCTTATGTATAAAAACGAGGGTATATTCAGACAGGAGGGCTGGCATAGCGACTCTAAGGAATACAACGGCATTGTGCTGAACGAAATGAAGGGGGCTTATTCCTCGCCCGACGCACTGCTTTCAAGCGCGCTCTACAGCGAGATGTTCAAGGGCAGCGGCTACGGCTTCGACTCGGGAGGAAAGCCCGAGGATATAACAAAGCTAAGCTACGAGGAATTTCTCGACTTCCACAAAAAGCACTATCACCCCTCAAACGCCGTAATATATATTTACGGAGATATAGACATAAATAACTATATAAATATGATAGACGGCGAATTTCTCTCGGGCTATGGAAAGGGCGAATGCCTAAGACCCGCCCTGCCCGAAAGCCACAGCGAGGGTACGGTAAGGATAATAAAAAACGCAGGGGGCAAAAACATACTCTCCGCTCTCTTTGACACGGGCGCAAGCGATAACTATGCGCTCTGCACCCTTATGGGAATACTCTCATCTCTCTGGTGCTATACGGAGGGAGGCAACATAAAAAAGGCTCTTATAGATGCAGGGCTGGGCGACAAGACGGAGTGTATATTTGACGACAGCAATATGTTCTCGGCAATGGAAATATCCGTGCAGAATTCCGACCAAAATGATATTGAAAAATTCAGAGAGGTATTAAACAGCGTCTTTGCCGATATGGCTGAAAACGGCGTTGACGAATACAAGCTGAGGGGCGTCATAAACAGTCTTAAGTTCTATTTCAAGGAGGAGGACTTCGGTTATAAGCCAAAAGGACTTTTCTACGGTATGATGATACTCGACAGCTTCTTAAAGGGCAGAGAAGACTTTGACAATGTAAGGATAGACAAGCTCTTTGAGGAGATAGAGAAAATAGACATAAAAGAAGTTGTCAGAAAATATTTCCTAAATAAGGGACTTTACGGCATACTGCTTACAGACGGAGAGGAAGAGGCAGAGGCGGACAAGCCCGATGCCGACCACAGCGATATTCTGGCAGGCTATCAGAACATGCCCGATGACCCCGTGGATACTGCAAAGCTCACATCAACAAGGGTGAGCGACATATCCGAAAGGGGCGAGGAAATACCCTATGAAAAGGATGAAAACAGCATATTCGTGCCCCTTGAAAACGGCGATATAATGTATATGGACATATACTTTGACTTGTCCGATGTGAATGAAAGGGCTGCGATAAGTGCTTACAGAGCCGTGGCCGATATTTATGACGAGAGCATAGCAAACGACATAGACTACTATCTGGGCGGACTGAGCATAGAGATAACCACGCTCAGGAGAGGAAGCCGTTTTATGCCCGTTATGGCATTCAAGCTGAAATTTCTGAAGGAAAACATCAAAAAGGCGGAGGAAATTTTCAAAAGGATCATGTCATCGGGCTTTGAAGATACGGACAGGCTTGAAAGGCTCACCGCCCGCACAAGGCAGGAGCTGAGGCTTGCATATGCCGAAAACGGAAATATAAGGGCGGTCACTGAGGCTATGGCAGGCGTAAACAGCCCGGGAAAATGGAGCGCCGAGACAAAGGGCACAGCCTTCTTTGAATATCTGTCAAGACCCGTTGAGGATATACAAAACGGCATAATGTCCGTAAGAAGGATATTAAGGCGCAGAAACGCCTTCTTTGCGGCGGCAGGCGCAAGGGAGGACAAGGAGCTTCTCATAAAAACGGCTGAAAACGCCCTCAGCTGTCTTGACGAGGGCGGAGAGCTCAGACTGAGCGAGATACAAAAGACCGAAAATAAATTCACGGGCATAGTGACAAAGAGCAGTGTATACTTCAACGCCTGCGCATTTCCGCTTGAGAGCTTCAGCGGAACGGCAAGGGTCGCTCAGCAGATAATAGCACGCGAATATATATGGGACAATGTGAGGCTAAGAGGCGGTGCCTACGGAGGAGGCTGTGTATTGGGCAGGACAAGCGGATATATGTACAGCTACAGAGATCCCGAGCTTGAAAGGACATTTGAAGTCTTCAGAAATGCGGGAAAATATCTCTGCGAAACAAAATATAGTCAAAGCGACATAGACCGCTTCATAATAGGCACTGTAAACGACATAGACCGCCCCGAGAAAAAGCAGAGGCTCACGGGCATAGCCATGAAAAAGGCATTCATGGGCGAGAGCGAGGAAAAGGCAATAAAGCGCAGAAAAGAGATACTTTCCGCTGTGCCAAAGGCCGTGAGAGAATACGGCAGTATGCTCATGTCAGCGCCCATGGAGGGACTTTGCTCCGTAGGACCTGAGGAAAAAATAAAGCAATTCAAAGCATTCAAGGAATTGCACAAGATAGATTGACATTTTGTGATATATATTTTAAAATATAATGTACAGAGTAATTTGCGTTTTTAATTAAGGAGGACAACTATGGACTATAAATCAGCAGGCGTGGATGTAGAAGCGGGATATAAGGCTGTGGAGCTTATGAAGGGGCATGTAAAGAGCACCTTCCGCCCCGAGGTACTCACCGATATAGGAGGCTTCGGCGGTCTTTTCAGCATAGCCAAGGCTAAGGATATGCAGCAGCCCGTGCTCGTGAGCGGAACGGACGGCGTAGGTACTAAGCTCAAGATAGCCTTCGTAATGGACAAGCACGACACAATAGGCATAGACGCCGTGGCAATGTGCGTAAACGATGTGGTGTGCAGCGGAGCGGAGCCTCTGTTCTTCCTCGATTACATTGCCTGCGGAAAGAACGAACCCCAAAAAATTGCCGACATAGTAAGCGGTGTTGCGGAGGGCTGCCGTCAGGCGGGCTGTTCGCTCATAGGCGGAGAGACTGCTGAGATGCCGGGCTTCTATCCCGTTGACGAATACGATCTGGCAGGCTTTACAGTGGGCATAATGGACAAGGCAAGGTCAATAGACGGAAGTGCCATAAAAAGCGGAGATGCGCTTATAGGCATAGCCTCGAGCGGTATACATTCAAACGGCTATTCGCTTGTGAGAAAGGTATTCGATATTGACAAAAAGAGCCTTGACACATATATTGACGAACTCGGCTCAACTCTGGGCGAGGCTCTTCTGACCCCCACCAAGATATATGTGAAGCCCGTGCTGGAGCTTATAAAAAAGGTGAATGTAAAGGGTATAAGCCATATAACGGGAGGCGGATTTATAGAAAACATCCCCAGGATGATGCCCAAGGGCTGTAAAATAATAATAAACGAGGGCACCTGGGACATACTGCCCATATTCCGTATGCTCGAAAGAAAAGGCAATGTGGAGAGAATGAGCATGTACAACACATTCAATATGGGCATAGGCATGGTGTGCGCCGTAGCTGCAGAGGATGCTGAAAAGGCAATAACGGTGCTTGAGGAAGCAGGCGAAAAGGCTTACATAATAGGCAGTGTAACAGACGGCGAAGGTATAGATATAAGGCTTAAATAAGGCTTAAATAAGAGGTAAGAGATATGATAAGGATAGGCGCTTTGGTAAGCGGAGGCGGTACCAATCTTCAGGCTATACTCGATGCCGTTGACAGAGGCGATATAGACGGAAGAGTCGTTGCCGTTGTGAGCAGCAAGGAGGGGGCTTACGCCCTTGAAAGAGCCGAAAAAAGAGGCATAGAAAACACAGTCATGCGCAAAAAGGACTACCCCTCGCCCGAGGATTATGACAGGGCGCTTGCGGATTACTTTGAGGAAAGAAATGTAGACCTCATAGTATACGCAGGCTTTATGCTCATACTGGGCGAAGGCTTCGTGGACCGCTTCAAAAACAGGATGATAAACATTCACCCTGCCCTCATACCGAGCTTCTGCGGAAAGGGTTACTACGGACTGCATGTACACGAGGCTGTGCTTAAGGCAGGCGTAAAGGTGACGGGCGCAACGGTACACTTTGTGACGGCGGAGTGCGATGCAGGCCCCATAATACTGCAGAAGGCTGTGGACGTGCTGGATGACGACACGCCCGAAACTCTGCAGAAAAGAGTTATGGAGCAGGCTGAATGGATAATATATCCCGAGGCGGTAAGGCTTTTTGCCGAGGGCAGACTGAGTATTGAAAACGGTATTGTGAAAAGGAGATAGAGAAATTATGAAGGTTTTAGTCGTAGGAAGCGGCGGCAGAGAGCACGCCATATGCTGGAAGCTCAGCCAAAGCCCAAGAGTTGACAAGATATACTGCGCCCCCGGAAATGCGGGCATAGGACAGACGGCGGAGCTTGTGCCCATAGGCGCTATGGAGTTTGACAGGCTCATAGACTTTGCAAAGAGCGAAAAAATAGACTTCACCGTGATAGGCATGGACGATCCCCTTGTGGGCGGTATAGTGGATAGATTTGAAGCCGAGGGGCTTAAGGTATTCGGCCCCCGTGCAAACGCCGCCATAATAGAAGGCAGTAAGGCTTTCAGCAAGGAGCTTATGAAAAAATACAATATTCCCACAGCCTCATACGAGACCTTTGACAGCTACGAAAAGGCTCTTGAATACATAAAAAAAGGCGATTTCCCCGTTGTGCTTAAAGCCGACGGACTTGCTCTGGGAAAGGGCGTATTGATATGCAATGACCTTGAAGAAGCAGAAGCGGGACTTAAGACAATAATGGTCGATAAAAAGTTCGGCGAAAGCGGAAACAAGATAGTTATAGAGGAATTTCTCACGGGACAGGAAATGTCAGTTTTGAGCTTCTGCGACGGCAAGACAATAGTTCCCATGGTTTCCGCACAGGATCACAAGAGAGCCTATGACGGCGACAAAGGACTTAACACAGGCGGTATGGGTACATTCTCGCCCTCCAGAGTATATACAAAAGAGCTTGCGGATGAATGTATGAAGACAATATATCAACCCACGGTAGACGCTCTGCAAAAAGAGGGAAGACCCTTCAAGGGTATAATATTCTTCGGGCTTATGCTCACTCCCAAGGGAATGAAAGTGATAGAATACAACGCCCGCTTCGGCGATCCCGAAACACAAGTGGTGCTCCCGAGGCTCAAAACAGACCTCATGGAGATATTCGAGGCTTGCGTTGACGGCACTCTGGACAAAATAAATGTGGGGTGGGAAAACAGCGGTACAGCCTGCGTTGTGCTGGCAAGCGGCGGCTATCCCGAAAGCTACACAAAGGGCTACGAGATAACCGGACTTGATGCTGCCGAAAAAGCCGAAAACATAATTGTTTTCCATGCGGGTACGGCGCTTAAGAACGGCAAATTTGTGACAAACGGCGGGCGTGTGCTCGGTATAACAGGCATAGGCAAGGACCTTGACGAGGCAATAAGGACAGCCTACAAGGGCGTTGAGCTTGTGGACTTCAAGGATAAGCATTTCAGAAGAGATATAGGCATAAAATAAACAGGGGGCGCGCATTATGTTCAAAAAAACAGCTTTGATCATAATTTTGCTGGCTGTCGGCATATTGGCAGCCATGCAAATATCCGACCTCTTCGTGATAAGGGGCAATACGGATACATTTACATACAACCTTCTCTCTATACCCAACAGAGAAGAGGATGTGCTTGATTTAAGTTCTCTTGCGCCCTTTGAATGGGATAAACTCTATGTTTTCGACCCCTACACCACAAAGGCTGACATACAAAGGGCTATAGGCTTTGAGTGGTACGCCATAAGGAAAAACACAAACGACGACGATATGCAGATGATATTCGTAAACAAGGACAAGGTGACGGGCTACTGCCACGGTCCCGCAAGCAAGAAGGAATTTCTCATCACTCGCGACGGCTCGGACGAAAGCCTACCCTATCTCAACAACGGCAAAGTAAAGCTTATTTACGACAAGAAAAAGAGCGAAGAAAAAGGCTATATGTGCTATACGATAGTAAGAAAATGATATGTATGATATGACGGAAAGGATGCGGTAAAAATGGCAGAGATGACAAACGAAGAAAAGCTCATATGGATGACAGAAACACCCGTTGAGAAGCTCATACTGCGTCTTTCCGTACCCACTATAATAAGTATGCTGGTGTCCTCATTCTATAACATGGCGGACACCTTTTTTCTGGGCAGGAGCAAAGACAGCGTTATAGCTACGGGCGCAGTGGGAGTTGTTTTCTCGCTCATGGCTATAATACAGGCAATAGGTTTCTTCTTCGGTCACGGCTGCAGCAACTTCATATCGCGAAAATTGGGCAGCAAGGAACCCGAAATAGCAGAAAAAATGGCTAGTACGGGCTTTTTCACGGCTCTTATACTGGGCTTTGTGCTCATGACCTTAGGGCTGATATTCATACGCCCGCTTGCCTGGGCGCTGGGTTCAACGGAGCTTATACTTCCCAAGGCTATAGAGTATATGCGCATAATACTTATAGCCTCGCCTTATATGATATGCGCGCTTGTGCTTAACAATCAGCTGAGATTTCAAGGCTCGGCATTTTTCGCAATGGTGGGAATAGCCAGCGGAGCCGTACTCAACATGGTGCTTGACCCGCTTTTTATATTCTGCTTTGACATGGGCGTTACGGGCGCAGCTCTTGCAACAGCTATAAGCCAATTTTTAAGCTTCCTTCTCCTCTTATGGGGCATAGGAAGAAGCGGAGCAATAAAGATAAGGCTCAAAAATTTCAAGCCCAGCTTCTATTTCTACAGAGAAATAACGGCAGGCGGTTCGCCTTCGCTCTGTCGTCAGGGCATTGCGAGCATAGCAACCATCTGCCTCAACTTTGCGGCAAAGCCCTATGGCGAAGTGGCAATAGCCTCCATGGCAGTGGTGTCCAAAATAACAATGTTTGCAAACTCCACTATAATAGGCTTCGGACAGGGCTTCCAGCCCGTATGCGGTTTTAACTACGGCGCAGGGCTTAAAAAGAGAGTGCTCAAAGCATTTTGGTTCTGCGTAAGGTTTGCATTTCTGTTTCTGCTTGCGGTGTCAATACTGGGCTTATACTTTGCGCCCGTTGTGGTTGACACCTTCGGCAACGGACCCGAGGTAAAGGTGATAGCGAGCGCAGCTCTGCGTTTCCAGTGCATTGCCTTCCCGTTAAACAGCTTTATTATACTTTCAAATATGCTTCTGCAGACCATAAGAAAGCCTGTGCGCGCGACAGTTCTTGCCATATCACGGCAAGGACTTGTGTTCATACCGCTTATAATAATACTTCCGCATATATTCGGCATACTCGGCATAGAGATGTGCCAGATGATTTCCGATATATTCACCTTCGCCCTCACAATAGCGCTGGCAGCGCCCGTGCTGAGGGAGTTGAATAAATAGAAAAAGCAGGAAAAAATCCCTGCTCTGCGTGTTGATAAACACCTTGTTATATGAAATTTTGAGGGCGAGCAATGCTCGCCCTTACTAATGATTAGCTAACATATTGGTTTGTAGGGGCGTGCAATGCACGCCCACTTTACTGAACCCTTGTAAATATTATAAATTTTGCTGCTTCCTTTAGATCAATATTATTTTCCGAACAATGCTCCAAAGCTTTCGCTGAGAGGCTGACCGTTTTCACCGCCGTTTTTAAGCCTTACGGCGCTGACGGTTATAATATCTTCCGTATTGATGACACAAATGTCAATACTTGGTTTTATGTATTTTTTCATATGTCATCCTCCTTTATATAAACAGCAGCATCCGTAAGTATTGCTTCCGGTTTAGATACGGGCATATCGGCTTTTCTGCCGTCAGCCTTATTTTTGGTATAGGTTGTAAAGTCCGAAACGGTTTCTTTTCCGCTTGTGTCTATGCTGTAGCGGGCAACGGAAATTTCCTTATCCATATCTTCAATATCGGTTATAACAAAGGAATACATATAATTTCCGCCTACTTCGTCAAGCTTGACGGTTGAGCCTGCAATAGATGTATATACCGTGTCAGTGCCTCTTCTTGCCTCTTTACCATCGGCTTTGAATATAAATCCGACTTCTCTGTAGTTAAGGCTGTCGATGCCCGCAACAAAGTTTATTCCGCTGTCGCCTACGGCTTCCGCAATTACGGGAACGCTCTCGGTTGTAAACTCTGTTGTGTTTTCCGTAGTCTCCGTTGTGCTTTCGGTGCTGCTTTGTGCTGCCGTGCTTGTTTCGGTACTGTCCTCCGAGTTATAGTAGGATACATTGAAGCCGTTTTCGTTTGCCCATGTATCGGCGTAAGAGCCTTTAACCGCATAAATGACAGCCTTTTCTTTGTCGCAGCCCTCAAATGCATAAGACCCTATTTCTGTAACGCTTTCGGGAATAGTTATCTCTGTAAGATTGAAACATTTGTAAAATGCGGAATATCCTATGGAGGTAACTCCGTTGGGTATTGTTATACTTGTAAGACCGGTGCAGTCGCGGAATGCCGATGAACCTATAGATGTTACACCGTCCATTGTTACATCCGAAAGACTTGTACATCCCTCAAACGCAGAGCGTTCAACAGTCGTAACGCTTGGAGGAATAACTATAGCCTCCAGACCGACACAGCCCTTGAACACATCCATACCCATACTTTCCACAGCTTCGGGAATGGTTATGCTTTTAAGCGAAGCACAGCCTTTAAAGGCATAATCACCTATAGATGTGACCGTATTGGGAACAGTTATATCCGTAAGACCGCTGCATCCGTCAAACAGTGAGCTTTCTATGGTTGTAGCTCCGTTGGGGATCACGATCTCGGTAAGCTTGGTGCAGTTGTTAAAAGCAGCCGACCCCAAAGAAGAAACACTGTCGGGAATAACCGTCTCCGTAAGACCCGAGCAGTCGGCAAAGGCACATCTGCCTATGGATGTAACGCTGTCGGGAATTGATATACTATTAAGACCTTTACAGCCGCTGAAGGCATAGTCGCATATTTCCGTAACGCTTTTTGGAATTACAACGCCTGTGAGAGCGGTGCATTTTCTGAATGAATATTTGCCTATTGTCTTTACTCCGTCGGGAATTTCCACATATTCCGTTGTGGCAGGAACGCATAATATCTCCGTTTTGGCTTTATCATACATAATTCCCTTGTCGGATGAAAATGCCGTATTATTTTCATCTACGTTTATGGCTGTCAGAGCAACACAGCCGTCAAATGTGAATATCCCCACAGATGTTACACCCTGCGGAATATTTAATGATACAAGGCTTTGGCAATCCGAAAAAGCATTGTCCTCTATTGTTACAACGCTGTCGGGAATAGTTATATCGGTCAAATTTTTACATTGTGAAAATGTATATGACTTTATGGTATCAATACCGTTGGGAATAACCGCGCTTTTCAGATTTGTACAGCCACGGAATACGGAAGCGCCCAATTCAACGGTACTGTCGGGAATCACAATTTCCGTCAGACCTGTGCAGCCGGCAAATGCGGAACCGCCTATATATGTAACATTTTCCGGTATGACGATTCCCGAAAGACCGCTGCAGCTTCTGAAGGCAGAATCCCCGATATGTGTAACATTTTTCGGTATGGTTATGTCTGTCAGCTTGCCGCAGCTTGAAAAGGCATAATCGCCTATCGATGTAACTCCCTCGGGTATGCTCACTCTCACAAGTCCGCTGCAGTTCTGAAATGTATATCCTTCAATGGAAGTAACCCCGTTGGGAATTACAATTTCCGTCAGACCACGGCAGTTGTTGAAAGCGCCCTCTCCTATTGAAGTAACGCTTTCGGGTATTGTGATCTCTGTAAGAGAAGTACAATATGAGAAAGCGGAACTGCCAATATAGGAAACATTTTTCGGTATGGTGATCTCCGCAAGGTCATAACAGCTTGAAAAAGCAGAATCTCCGATATATGCAACACTTTCCGGAATATCTATGCTTGTTAAGACCTGACAGCCTTGGAATGCATATTCGGGTATTTTATCTTTCCAGCCAAACTCATAAGCATATCCTCCGCCTATAGGTCCTGCCGATTTAAAGCCGCAGCCCGAAAACGCGCCATCTCCGATAGAAGCAACATTCTCGGGAATGGTTATGCTTGTCAGATTACTGCAGTATACAAAGGCGTCCTTGCCTATAGAAACAACTCCCTCCGGTATGTTCACTTTTTCAAGCTTGCTGCAAAACTCGAATGTATATCCTTCAATAGAAGTAACTTTGCTTGGAATATTTATTTCCGTAAGACTGCTGCACTGCGAAAAAGCGCCCTCTCCTATGGACACAACGCTTTCGGGTATTGTGATCTCTGTAATATGTCCGGATTTAAATGCGCCCTTTCCTATGGCTGTCACGTCAACTCCGCCTATTTTGCTTGGTATGACAGCACTTGTAACGCTTTTATCGGCGCCTGTTACCGTTCCGGTGGATTCGTCAAAATAAATACAGCCTCCGATTATATTTTCGTCTTGATATGGAATACCCTTATCCTCGGTATCATCGCCCGAGACAGCCTCATCATTTGCCAAAGACAGAATATTGCCCTCATCGGCAACGCTTATATTTATACTTGCAAATGCCATTATGACAGATAATATTATACCTGCCGTTCTTTTCATTTTCATATAACAACTCTCCTTAAAAATGCTTTATCCTATCTTATCAATATAGTCAAGTATCACATCAATTGCCTTATCGGGGCCTATCTTTGCGGTGTTTATAACAAGGTCGTAATTTGCTATGTCCTCCCAGCGCTGTCCCGTATAGAACTTGAAATAAGACGCCCTCTTTTTGTCCTTCTTTTCTATGGCCTCCTCTACGGTTCCCTTTTCGGGCATGGGATAGAGGCTTTCAAAGCGGGCCTTTCTGAAATCCATATCCGCCTTGAGGAAAACTCTCACGGGCTTTTTTTCTCTCAATATATAGTTTGAGCATCTGCCGAGCACTACGCATGAGCCCTTGTCGGCGGCGCTTCTTATGATGTCCGCCTGTATGGCAAAAAGCTTGTCGTTATCGGGCAGAACTCCTGCCTGCGATGAGCTGTGTACACCCATTATGAGCGAATAAAGAAGGCTGTTTGTAGCCACCTCGTCAACTCTTTCAAATGTCTCCTCGGCATAGCCTGCCTGCTTTGCCGCCAGATTCACAAGCTCCTTGTCATAATAGGGCACATCGAGCCTCTGCGAAAGCTGTTTACCTATGTAGTTTCCCCCGCTGCAGAACTGTCTGTTGATGGTGATTATAACCTTATCCATAAAATAATGCCTCCTCTTATATACGGCATCCTGCCGTGTTGTGTTAATATTATTTTACCCCAATTAAACCGATTTGTCCATAAAAATTTTATTAAAAACGGGTCTTTTGCAAGACACATTCAGACTGTCGAAAAAGTACAATTTAACATAAAAAACGAAAAGTTATATGATTTGTACAATCAAAAAAGCGTCGCAGACTAAAATCCGCAAGGCGAGCTTTGCCCGCCTGAGGACAGGAACTTTTCTGTAATTTTGGCATTTATGCCAAAATTGCGGAAAACACGGCTGGTTCCTACATTAGCCTAACTGAAAGAAATGCAAGCATTTCTTTCAAGCGTGTCGATTTTATCGACACGCAAAAACGGGTCTTTTGCAAGACCCGTTCACTTTACCTCTTCTTTTTATTCTTTTTGCTCCTTGTGTTATTTTTCTGCGTTATGGCTTCCTTCACCTCGGCATCGAAGGCTGCCGCTCTTATGAGCTTATCCGCTGTTTTTGCCTTCATTGCCCTGTCTATGAGCGTATAGATCACAAAGAGTATTATACCCACAAACGATATGACTATCGAGGGCACAAGTCCCTTTGATGTGAAGTCGAATGTTATATCATGCTCGCCTGCAGGCACATCCACACCTATAACGCCGTCATCGCCTATGGATACCTTATTCACGCTCTCGCCGTCAACGCTGACCTTCCAGCCGTCAACATAAGGTATGGATGTAAAGAGCACGCCGTCCTCCGAGGCGTTGACGGTTCCCTCTATGTGGGTATCGTCAAAGCTCGTTATCGTGTAAGGCTCCTGCTTGAGCTTATCGTATGCCTCCTGGAATACCGCATCGTCATAGCTTGCGGCGTATATCTTGACAGTACCGTCCTTACGGTAGCTCTTTTCAAACTCGCCCTTGTTTGTCATGGCAAAGTTGACATTTATCTTCTCGCCTGCCTTTACATGACCTATATCGAAAAGGCTCTTGCCTGCCGAAAGCTCTCTGTCCTCGTTGGCGGAATCAGTCTTATACTTTACTCTCTTGGCATTGCCTGCGTCAACATATACAAACACATACTGATCCTTATCCGATGTGAACTCCGCTGTGACGGTAGGCTCAAGAGAGAGGTTTGCAGGGTCTGTAAGCTTATACTTGAAGCCGTTTTCATCCAGCTCCTCGGTGACCTCCATGTAGGTCTTTGTTATGCTGTCGGGCTTAATGGGCGTGAACATATCCTTGTCAACGCCTGCAGCCAGCTTTATAAACTGGTTCTGCACCTCAAAGGGCTGTGAATCGGCGGTCTGCCAGTCGTTTATACTGCTGTTTACCATAAAACCGAGAGGAAGCACTCTGTTGTTCCTGTATACCCATACATTGTCGAACTGCTTTTCAAACTCGTATCTTTCGTTCTTTATTTCGCCGTTGCCGTTGTCGTCCGCCTTGTTCATGACATACTGCAGGTCGAACATGGCGTCTATAAGAGCGGTGGGGTCATAATATCTGTAGCTGTTGCCCGTGGAGGCTATGCCCAGATTGCCTATGAACTCTGATATACCGCCCGGCGCAAGAGAGCTGAACTGCGAGAAGCCGTTGTAATGATAGAGCGCGGCATCGTTTATGGATGTGAAGCGTCTGAACTCCGTACGGTAAAATTCGTTATTTTCTTTTTCATTCATATATTCTATGGCGTCCGTTGTGCCGTCAATATACTTTACATATGCGTCTCTGTCGGTAGTCCTGTCAAGTCCCTGATGACTTGAGAACATACACTCGGCAAATACGCACACAAATATTACTCCCATCAACACCGGAATAGTAGACTGCTTTGCATTCTTATAGCTGTATATTATGATGGCGTATATTATCATAGCTATCACATTAATGGCTATGTCGGAATTTGAGAGCACTCTGTCTATGTCGTGTATGGCAGGCACCATTATGAATTCGGTTATGATTATAACAACGGTGTACAATATACCTGCGTACACCACAAATTCAAAATTGCAGTGCTTTATGTTAAGAAATCCCTTATACGCTATATAGAGCATTATGAAGCTGTATATAAACGTATATCTGTGAGGCAGATTGGAAGGGAAGTGGAAGCCGTGTATAAGGAAATCCAAGGGCTTTATACAAGCGCAGAGGAGCATTATAACAAGCATTGCGGCCATGCCCCATTTTTCCCTCTTGTTTATGTTCTTGTTGAAGAAATAGAGCGGTATGAGCATCATTGTTATTATACCGCTGTAAACATTGGGAAGGTCCTCGTTTCTTGCCAGAACAACGGGTCTTGCGCCGATGAAGTGGTTTGTTATGAGCTGATAAACATTCTCATATATCTCAAACTTGGGGAAGGTGGTGTCGCTTGTTGCTGTCTGTCCCAAGGCTATGGCAACGGGCGCAAGTATGAACATGGCAGTAAGCGCGCATATTATGGAAACAACGGCAAACTTCACCATTCTGGAGAACATTACCTTCTTGTTCCTGCCCCACTCGTAGTTTGCAAAGAGCACAACAAGGAAGTATGCCGCCGTGAATACGCACACGAGCACAGCCATATAGAAGTTAACTATCATTGTGAGAGTAAGCGCAAAGTAATAGAGCATGTGCTTATTCTCATGTATTATTTTTTCAACGCCGAGCGCAACTATGGGGAAGAGCGCTACGGAATCAAGCCACATGACATTCCAGTAATAGCCTGTCATGAATGCCGTGAAGGCATAGAGCAGACCGAATATAAGTATTGAAATGTCGTTTCTTTTGAAGTGCTCCTTCAGATAATAGGAAAAGAAGGAGGCACTGAAGCAGGTCTTTAAAAGTATGAATACCGCAAGAGCCTCGGGAAGGAGCTTCTGAGGGAAAAGCAGTATAAGAAAGCTTATGGGCGAGGCCGTGTAATATGCCATCTGTGTTACAAATTCCTTGCCGAGACCGCCCTCCCAGCTGTAGAGAAGGCTCTGACCGTTGAATATCCGGCTCCTCAGCTCCTCATGGAAGGGAGCGTACTGATGATAGAGGTCTACCTTGAGCACTATCTGATCGCCGAAGGGATATACATGCCTCAGTATGTATGTTATTATCATTATTATAGCCGTACAGAAGAAGGCGGCTATAACATAGCGGTTGGCATAGAACCAATTTTCCTTTTTTTCACTCATCAATTCCGATGACACTGCAGTATTTTCCATCACAATTTCTCTCCTTATTTCTTAAATATAAACAGCTTGCTGAATACATAGTTCATTATGACTATGCCCGCCTGCGCGCCTATCTTGGCAATGCTGTCGTTTATATGTAAAAGCCCTACAGTTACATTCATCCATACCAGTTCAAAGCCGAGGGACAATATTCTGGCTCCCACAAAGGAAGGTATTTCCTTCAAGAGCACCTTAGCGCTTACCGACCTTGAGTTGAAAACAAAAAACTTGTTTGTGACAAAGGCGAAGGTAACGGCTATTATCCAGCTTGAAACATTGGCTATGTTCATCCTGAGCGCCGTAAGCTCTCCGCCTCCCGTTATGAGAAGCTTCACAAGCTCATAGCTTACTATGCTTACAAGAGTCGTGAGCACGCCGAAAAATATATAGCTTATAGTTTCCCTGTTTATAAGCCTTGACATAAGCTTCTTTATATTCATCTGCCGTTCCTCCCGTAATCATGCACAGGCTTTTCTATGTTGGTTCTGCCTATTATATATATGGGTCTGTTCTTGACCTCTATATATATCTTGGCCATGTACTCTCCCAATATTCCGCAGCACAGTATTATACATCCGCCTAAAAAGAGCACTATGGTTATCATGGAAGCGTAGCCCGGGAAATCTCTGCCGAATATAAGCGTCTTTATTATAACGCCCAGAAGATAAATAAAGGACGATGCCGAAACAAGGGAGCCCAGATATATGGCAAACTTAAGAGGCACCGTGGAAAAGGCTGTTATGCCCTCTACCGCGTATCTGAAAAGTCCCCAGAAGCTCCACTTGGTCTCGCCTGCTGCCCTCTTGACATCCTCAAAGGATATCCACTTGGTATCAAAGCCTACCCAGCTGAATATACCCTTGCTGAAGCGCTGGACCTCGCTCATGGCTATTACGGCGTTTATCATATTTCTGTTCATCATCCTGAAGTCGCCTGCGCCGTCAGGCATGTCCACATCGGATATTTTGTTTATGAATCGATAAAAGCCCTTTGTGAAAAGCTGTCTGAGCTTAGGGTCACCGCTTCTTGTGGTCCTGTTTGCCGCACAGCAGTCATAGCCCTCCTCCATGGCCCTGAGCATATCGGGTATGAGAGCGGGCGGATGCTGCAGATCTGCATCCATTACAACGGCATAATCGCCCACGGAGTTCCTAAGCCCCGCATACATAGCGGATTCCTTGCCGAAGTTGCGCGAAAACGAAATATATTTGACTCTCCCGTCCTTTTGCGAGAGCTCCTTCATTATTGACAATGTGCCGTCGCTGCTGCCGTCATCCACCAAAATGAAGCCGAAGTCATAGCCCGGTATTTTATCGAGCACCCTGCGGCTTTCCTCGTAGAAAAGCGGAAGCACCTCTGCCTCGTTATAGCAGGGCACAATTAATTCTACAAGCATAGCTGTCTCCTTTTATAATAATAGTTCAAAAAACCATACATAGTTATTTTAACCTAAATAAGGCGATATAGCAATATTTTTTTTACTTTTTAATAAAAAAAGCATATAAAAATGACAAAAGACAGCGTGGAGAGAGCTGTCCTTTGTCTGGAGAGTTGTATATGAATAATAGAGTTTGGCTGAATAAAGCCAATAAAAGAGACATACCGAAGAAATAGCATTTTTCTTCTTGACATAAGTATACAATATTTTCATAAAATTGTAAAGAAAATTTAAGATTTTTAAATGTAAATAAATTGTGAACAAAAAATTTGTCAAAAAATCAAAAAAATATTTGAAAAAAACGCAAAAGGTGGTATAATAGAAAAATGTATATGAATGAGAACAAGAATTAGGAGGTGAAAAAATGCTGAGATGTATGCGCTGCATGCGTGAATTTGATGAGGTATACGACACCTGCCCCCACTGCGGAGCAAAATACACGGATAAGCCGTCGAGCGGAAGACATCTTATGCCGTCCTCTGTGCTGAACGGAAGATACACCGTGGGACTGAGCCTTGATATAAACAGCATTTTTGTAACATATATAGCATTTGACAACAAAGAAAACAAAAGAGTGCTCATAAACGAGTACCTTCCCAATAACCTTGCCGTAAGGCACGATTCCGAGGCGGAGGTGGGCACAAGAAGCGGAGATGCTCAGCAGACATATTATGCAGGCAGGGAAGCCTTCGCCGACGAGTGCAGAGACCTTATAGGCACCAAAAGCACGGACATTACAGACGGCTTTGAGGAAAACAACACATTCTATGCCGTAAGGCGGATAGTGAGCGGAACATCTCTTTCGGAGATAATAGACGATGACTATGAGATAACAAACGAATACGCAAGACATGTCATAATAACTCTTTTAAGGGCTATGGAGCCCGTTCACGAGCTGGGCATAATACACGGCAACCTCACGCCCGACACCATAATAATAGACAAAAACGGCTCGCTTGTTATAACCGACTTCGGCTTTGTGGGATATATGTCAAGGGTGATGCCCGTGTACACAAACGAGGGCTATTCCCCCATAGAGCAGTATAAAACGGGCGCAAGGCTCACAACGGCTGCGGATGTGTATTCCATAGCCGCAATATACTATGAACTCATAACGGGCGAGATACCCGTATCGGCATCGCAGAGAGCCGTTCAGGACACGCTCATACCCATTTCCGAGGCGGAGGGCGTGACACTGAGGCAGAGCACATGCAACGCCATAATGAACGCCCTTAACATAAAGGCCGAAAACCGCACAAAGACGCTGAGGGAATTTTATTCCGAGCTTAAGAACAAGGACACCAAGAGAAGATGGGAAAGGCATTATTTCCCCGAAAAATCAAAGCCCGATTTTTACAGGCACGGCAAATTCTGGGCAAAGGCTCTTGTATGGGCAATAGTGCTTGTGACGGTGGTGTGCGCTCTTTTGCTTGCCTATGAGCTGAGCTCCATAAGAAAGGAGATAGCCGACAAGAAGCTCAAGGAGAGCGAGGTATCCACCGAGGCGCCTCCGGAGGCAGTAAAGAGCATATTCGACATATTCGGCTCCGATGAGGAGAGCGAGCCCGTTTCGGAGGACGAGGAAGGCAAGGCCTCCGAAGAGGACGAGAAGAAGGATAAAAGGAGTATATTTGACATATTCGGCTCGGATGACGAAAACACCGGAAACGTCAATGAAAAACAGGACGACAGGGTGACCTCGGGCAGCGCGGTGCAATAATATCGTAAAAAAACAAAACGGGCGGTTTACCTACCGCCTCTGCGTGTCGATTAAATCGACACGCTTGAAAGAAATGCTTGCATTTCTTTCAGTTTAATCAATGTAGGAACCAGCCGTGTTCACTTGATTTTTATAAAAATCAAGTGAAGTTCCTGTCCTCGGAGGAAGTGAATTCCTCC
>CANROO010000022.1 GCA_947632235.1 uncultured Clostridia bacterium | reverse complement strand
GCTTCGGCGGAGACCCCGAATATAGTAACATTGTCGGGGTCTCCGCCGAAGCTCTCTATATTTTCATTTACCCATTTAAGAGCGTCTACTATATCCACAATACCGATATTTTCGGAATTTTTGTATTTCTCGCCATAGGCTGAAAGGTCAAGATGTCCCATAACATTGAGCCTGTGATTTACACCTACGACTACTACGTCTTCCTTTTTACTGAGGTTTGCGCCGTTGAACTGATCCTCGTTTGCGCTGCCCGATGAAAAACCTCCGCCATGAAGCCATACCATAACGGCGCGCTTTTTATTGTCGTTTCCGGGAGTCCATATATTCAGATTCTGACAGTTGTTGCTTGTGCCAATGCCATCGTCTACGGCTGTTCCTCCTGCTATTGCGCCTTGAGGAGATGTGCTGCCGTACTTTGTGGCGTCAAATACACCCTCCCATGGTGTAACAGGCTGGGCTTTTACAAACATTTCCTTAGCTTCGGCATAGGGAACACCAAGATAGGAATAAACGCCGTTATTTATACTGCCCTTTATTTTGCCTGCCTTTGTTGTAACAATAGTGCTGTCATTATCGGCGGTATCTCCCTTTGAGGAGGATATAAATGCAAATATGTCGCTGTCGGCGGTGAGCTTATAGCTTGTATTTGGCTGTATCGTTATTGTATCTCCCGATTTCAGAGTAATTGCAGCCTTGCCGTTTTCCTCATAGGTGCCGCTGCCGTTTGTAACGGCTATTACCTGTCCCCTGCTTGTCTGCTGTGTATATGCGCCCTTTTCAAAGGTGTAGTTATAAACCTCCGGGCAGTTGTAAATATTGTCGTTTGCAACAAGAAGGTTTCTGTATATAGTTCCGCTGTATCCCTCGGCAGTGTATACATCGCCCTTTGGGAACATGGTATCCCCTGCCTCGGCTGTCCTTGTATCTGACTTAGCTTCCTCCGCTATTTCCGCATATTGGCTGTCGCTTACCTTTTCATACCAGTTAGTTGTGCCTACACCGGGATTTACTCCCAAAGCTATATGCTGGAACCAGCTGTTGTCTGCACCGCAGTGTATGTGCTTCTTTCCCGGAGGTATAAGTATAACGTCACCGGGCAGCATATACCTTGCTTCTTCGCCCTCGGCTTTAAATATGCCCTTGCCCTCTGTTACAAGAAGTATCTGTCCGCCGTCATGACTGTGCCAGTCCGTTCTTGTGCAGGGTTCAAATGTAACAAGTCCGAAGGAGGGAATACCCAAGTTTTCGTCATAGTCTGTAAGATAGTTGAGATAAGACACTCCCGTAAACTTAGGAGAAACAGGATTTACGGGACCTTTTTCAAAGGTTTCGTTTATTTTGTCAGCCTTCAGTATAGTGGCTGTTCTGCTGTCCATGTTCCAGAGTACCGTAAGCCCAAGCTTCTCGGCTGATGCTCTTACGGGCAGCATATCTTTTCCCTCAATTACTTCTGCGCCTGTTTTATCCGTTCCGAGAGCTTCGGAAAGTACATCGGCGTCTGCATAGGTAACGCCGTTTACCATTACAGAGGGTGCAGCCGTAATATTTTCGCCGTTTACATTTATATAGGCTTCTCCTATTTTAAGCTGAATTACCGTATCATTGCTTTCCTCCGCTTCGGTATTTACATCTGCCGATGCTGAATTTATTGCGCTCATCATATTGAGCGTTCTGGGGAATCCGTTATAAGGCACGCATAAAAGCGGAACTGCAAGCATCATATCTATTGTATTGCCTGCCTCTATGTTTTCCTTGTATTTTTGAGGTATCTCGCTTTCTCTTCCGCCCTGTGCCGTCATAGCCGAAATATCAATAAGAAGCTGTAAGCCTTTATCCTCGGAATAAGGCAAGGGCTTGCCCTCTATAACAGCCTGAGCCGTTTCCTCTATAAGAGTCTGCGCATCCTTGCTCAAATTATCATCTATAAATCCGTTCTTATCGTCTTTCTTAAAATGCTCTCTTATAGCCAATAATTCCTCGGTGTCGCTTGTATAGCTTTGCTTTATTGTCTGCCTTGGCTCGGGTTCGGGCTTTACCTCTGCGGCAGCTTCGCCGTTTGATGAGTTTATAACGCTTAAAGCAAGAGCAGTCTTTTCTTTGCCGTTATATTTTTCATTGAGAAGTACGGCTGCCCTCAGCATATCGGCTGAATGTCCCACATTCAGATTGCCGTTTAAGTGACCGTTCAACTGACCTGCGCAGCTGCCGTTTCCTACAATGGTACAGAATGTCAGAAATTCTCTTGTATAAAGGGGCAAGCCTGTCCTGTTGTAAAAATCACCGAAGCATATACCCGAAAGATAGACCGTCTGCAGCTTCATAGCCTCGATCATATCCTCCGTGACAGTGCCTATCTGCGGTCCGAAAAGGTATCTCTGTACCTCAAGACCGTCATTATATCTGTTTTCCTCATCAGAGGTGATACGGCTTTCATAATCTGTAGCCTGTCCAAGCTCCGCAAGTGCCTTGTCTGCCTCGTCAAGGGCTTTTGCAGCCCTTGTATAACCGCAGTAAGCGGCGGAATGATATATAGCCTCTTTTATTTCCGTTGCCGTAAGTCCGTCGTCAAGAGACGCTTTTACTTCCTCCGAAATATTGTCATACAGAGAATCTGCCGTAAGAGTAACAAGGGTTGACATATGCCGGAGCTTTATATCCAGATTTTCATTTATAAAGTCTTCCCTTTCCACGCTGTCAAGCTGTTCTGCGGCTTGCGATACTGTATCGATATCCGCCGAATATATATTTTTGTCGCTCAGATCCGCAGCATTGCATACCGAAGCCGTAAGCACAATGGACAGCGCCAAAGAAATAATTTTTTTCATATACTTTCCTCCCTGTCTTTTTTAATTAAGACCTCTTTCCTCAAGCCAAGCCTCGATATGGTCGGCTATTTCCTCGTTGTTAAGCTCTTGGAACATAAAGTGACTGTTTCCCGTTATGCCTACCTTAGGAAGGTCCACTACCGTTGCATCGCCGCCTGCCGCATTGTAAGCCTCTGCAAATTCCAGAGCGCCGTCTCTTACACCCTTCCAGAAGCCTGTGGACTGTATGTCCTCTGGACCGTTGTCAATATAGTCGCCGAAATAAATAGTGATAGGTATTTTAGCTTCAAGGAGCTTGTTGTACTGCTCGGAGCCTATCTCCGGCGCTCCGCCCGGCTCTATGGCTACAATAGCGGAAATGTTTTCAACAGGTACGTCCCAGCCTACTCTGCCGCCTTGTGAATGAGTTATAAATATAGCCTTATTGCCTGTCATTTCCTTTACATCAGCCATTACCTCGCCTAAAGCTGCCGCATCTACTGCCTGATCGAAGGAGCCTGTGTTTGGCGTCATCTGACGGAAGAACTGATCCTGAGCTTCTTCACCTTCGGGGAACTGTGAGCCCTCATATCTTTCGGGAGCGACCCTTCCTATTCTGAAATGAGTATACCATGCCTGATCGCCGGGCTTGTAGTCCTTCATTCCTTCGCCCCATGCGTCAAGATCATCGGCAGTCATACTTGCCGTTCCTCCTGCCTCGCCTCTTCTTGGCTGATCTACAAGAAATGCGCTGTGACCTTTTTTAAGAAATATATCAGACCAGCCTTCACGACCGTCGGGAGTTGTCATCCAGCCCATTCTGGACTGACCGTAGCCATGAAGATATACAATAGGATTGCCGTTGTCATTTTCGGGTATCTGATAAAATACATTGGCATGGTCTACATGAGCCGTATTACCGGGGCGCTGTGGGTCGAGCCAATTTGTTGTGGGGTCGTACTCTCCCGAAACAGGCTCTGTTACGGTACCGCCCGATGAGAACATTCCCTGTTCCTTTATGTTGAGCGTGTCGCCGCTGCCGTTTCCGTTACAGCCCGAAAGCATCGTTACAGCCAGAACAGAAGCTGTCAGTATCGCCGTTAATCTCTTTTTCATAGTAAAACCTCCTTATAATTTACAATTGTTGAGCCACTTTACCGTCATTGGACTTCTGTGGTCTATTATTTCGCTATGTCCCGTGTCCATTTTTGCTATTGTTTCCATATCCTCGGCTGTAAGCTCGAAATCCCATATATTTATATTTTCCTCCATTCTTGATTTTTTAGAGGACTTGGGGATAATGATAACTCCTCTCTGCGTGTGCCAACGAAGTATTACCTGTGCCGTAGTCTTGCCGTATTTTTCGGCTATGGACTTCAATATGGGATTGTTGAATATATC
This sequence comes from uncultured Clostridia bacterium, assembly GCA_947632235.1. Lineage (GTDB taxonomy): Bacteria > Bacillota > Clostridia > Lachnospirales > CAG-274 > Gallispira. The sequence goes on along the minus strand of CANROO010000022.1, from coordinate 18,710 downwards.
CTTTTGTCCCTCCGCAAGAGGTCCCCATGCCTGAGGCAGTACATTGTACTCCTTCATAATATCGATAGCCTCCTGCTGCTGATAGAAGGGGTGTATCTCTATCTGGTCTATCATAGGCGTTATCTCGCTGTTAAGAGCTAAGTCCACAAGCCTGTCGGGAGCAAAATTGCAAACGCCTATCGCCTTTATAAGACCCTCTTTGTACAGCTTTTCCATTGCTCTCCATGAGCCGTAGTAATCATTCAGAGGCTGATGTATAAGATAGAGGTCGAGATAGTCAAGCCCCAGCTTTTTAAGAGATGTGTCAAAGGCTTTAAGCGTCTTTTCATAGCCTGCGTCTGTCAGCCAGAGCTTAGTGGTTATGAAAAGCTCCTCTCTTTTTATGCCCGAGCTTGCTATGGCATTTCCCACAGCTTCCTCGTTGAAATATGACGCCGCCGTATCTATAAGCCTGTAGCCTGTTTCAAGAGCGTCGGATACGCACCTTTCGCATTCTGCATTGTCGGGTATCTGAAATACGCCGTATCCCTCGGCAGGAATTTCCACTCCGTTATAAAATTTTAATGTTTTCATAATAATTTCCTCCTTGATATTTCCTTTCCGTTATTCTATAATAATTGTAAAACACTTTGCCAAAAAAGTACAATACCAATATAACAATGCACTATAATTTAAACGCATAGCAAAGGTGATATTATGTATGAGCTTAACCAACTGATGCAGCTTGCGGCAATAGCCGATGCAGGCACGATATCGGCAGCAGCCGAAAAATTGAATATATCTCAGCCTGCTCTGAGCCGTTCTGTTCAGAAGCTTGAGGAGGAACTGGGCGTAAGGCTTTTTGACAGGAGCAAAAATAAAATAACTCTCAACGAAACCGGAGAGCTTGCGGTGGAATATGCAAGAAAAATAATTTTTGAAGCTGAAAATATGGCTGAAAAGGTGAAGCTATTTGACAAGAGCAGACGCACTATCTCAATAGGCTCATGCGCTCCCGGTCCTTTTCTGGAGCTTTCACCTTTGCTTTCAAAGCTTTTTGACGGTATCTCCGTATCTATGGAGATAAACGAGGAGGATGTCCTCATAAAAGGACTTTATGACAATATTTACAATATAATAGTTCTGGATAAGAAAATCGAGGCTGAGGATATTATGGTCTTTAAGCTGTGCGAGGAACATCTTATGCTTTCCGTTCCTCCCGCTCACCCTCTTGCTATGTATAAGAGCATTAAACTAGAGGATATAGACGGTGAAACGATGCTTCTCTATTCCCACATAGGCTTTTGGAAAAGGATACAGGACACTATGACCAAAACAAATTTCATAGAACAGGACAGCAGGGAAGCCTTCGTAGAGCTTGTAAAATCTGCCGCCCTGCCCTCATTTACCTCCGACCTCCAGATAAAGCATAACGGCGATGTAAAAAACAGAGTTTCAATACCTATCGAGGATGAAATCGTAAATCCTCTGTTCTATTGCCACATTCACAAAAAAAATAAGAAGGCGCTGAGCCCTCTTATCAAGAAATTTGTGTAAAATACGGATATATAGAATTTTAACGCACATGGTCCGCTCTGCAGATGCAAAGCGGACTTTATTTTTATTTTGTATCGAGCGAAAAAGTTACTGTGACATTTCCGCTGCCGAGAGCTTTTCTGAGGCTGTCGGGATCTGCATTTTCTATTTTTCCTATGGGCGTGAGGCTCCATGAATTTGTGTCGTAATATATTACAAGCGTTCTGCCCTGATAGAGAATTATATCTCCCGGCTTTGTGTTCATATGCACATTGTTCTGGGGGAGAGCCTTAGGCAGGTCTGCGCCCTTTTCCATATTGGCATAGTCGCTCATTTCAAGAGTGAGGGGCTTATCCTTCATCATTTCCTTTAATGCTTCAACCGATGAATTGTTTTCAAGTGTTGCCGTAAAAGTATTATCTCCGGCTTTTATCGTCATTTTCATAGCAGTGTTCGCCTCCGTGGTGTCTTTATTTTCTGCGGTAGTTTCCGCCGTTATTTCCGTTGTTTGCTCGTGTGCTTTGTCTGTATGCGAAGACCGCATATCGTTGCATCCCGCAGATGTCAGTATTGCCGTGATGAACGGCAGACATAATAATAATGCTTTCATATGTGCCTCCTTTTATGCGCAGGTACGGCAGCCGCAATATACCTTTCTGCCCGATATTACCTTGCACCTTGCGTTCTCGTCATCCATTATGAGCTCGCCGAATTCGGGAACATATATATGTCCTTCAAGCGGATTTTTGATGCTGTCTATTTTTGTTGTTACGGTCGCCTCAACGGAGGACTTTTCAAAGGCAAGGTCGGTATCCGTCATTTCGCAGTCTATAAGCTTGAGATCCCTGCAGTAACAAAACGGCTGAGTGCCGGAAATTTTGCAGTTTATGAGGGTAAGGCCTTCGGAATACCACGCAAGATATTCACCCTTTATAACGCTGTTTCTGACGGTTATATTTCTTCCGTGCCAGAAGGCATCCTTTGTGTCAAAAACACAGTTTTCAAACACGGCATCGCTTATATATTGGAATGAATATTTGCCTGTGAAATTTACATTTTTAAAATATATGTTTTCGGAGCGCATCATGAAATATTCGCTTTCGGCGCTCGTATTTTCCATTTTTATATTTCTTGCCGACCAGCCGAACTCCGGGGATATAATATCGCAGTTATTTATTGAGATATTTCGGCACTCGCGCAGAGCCTTTATGCCGTGGAGCCTGCAGTTTTCAATGTCTATATTCTCCGAATACCATATGGCGGCACGGCAGCCTTGCGTCATATCGGAATTTTTTATGATAAGTCCGTTATCATGCCAGAAGGGATAGCGAAGATCAAAAAAGCAATTTTCGGCTTTAATGCTTTTGCTCTCCTTCAAGGCGCTCTCACCGTCCGCAGGTCCTTCAAAACGGCAGTTTTCAAGCTCTATGCCCTCGCTTTCGTAAAGCGCTCTTTCTTCATCAAATGTTCTGTCCTTTATAATATTCATAATATAGCCTCCGTTTCGCTAACAATATTTATTGCTCTCTCGCTATTGTGTATACAAGATAGTCAAGGCAGTCTATCTGCCTTTCGCCCTCGTGTACCTTGTCAAGAAGGCAGTTTCTCTGTGTATACAGCTTTTTAAGAAGCTCCTCTTTTCTGCCCCTTTTTATACTGGATATACAGCTGTGTATGGTCTCCGGGCTGCATCCTGCATCCCTCATATTCTGTACTACATCCTCCATGGGAGCGTTAAGTATATTCTCATTCATTGTTATCACCGCCATATTTTGTTCTGTATTTATTATATTACAAAAGCAACTCAATAGCAAATACTTATAAATAATAGATTTGTATAGTTGAAAACTATTGAAATCTATGCTATAATAAAAACAAAGGAGTGATGACATGGAGCTGAGAGTACTTCAATATTTTCTGGCTGTGGCGAGAGAACAAAGCATAATAAGAGCTGCCGAGGGTCTGCATCTTTCACAGCCGACGCTTTCCACACAACTTAAGGCACTTGAGGAAGAGCTTGGAAAACAGCTTCTGATAAGGGGAACAAAGGGTTCAAGGAAGGTAACGCTCACAGACGAGGGCATGATACTGAGAAAACGGGCGGAGGAAATACTGAGCCTTGTGGAAAAGACGGAAAAAGAAATAACCCTTTCCGATCGATATATTGTGGGAGATGTGCATATAGGAACGGGAGAGACCGATGCCGTGCGCTTCATTGCGGGCATTGCCAAAAAACTGCATGAGGAATATTCGGGTATTCATTTTCATATATCAAGCGGCAACTCGGAATTTGTGACGGAACAGCTCGAAAAGGGACTTATAGATTTCGGCATAGTGTTCGGCACCGTAGACAACACAAGGTTCAACTCACTTGAGCTTCCCTTCAAGGACAGCTGGGGCGTGCTCATGCAAAAAAGCTCTCCGCTTGCAAAAAAAGAAAAAATAACGCCCGAGGATATTTGGGACAAGCCTCTTATAATATCACGGCAGGCAGACAACGGCGCTCTCACAAAATGGATGGGAAGAGAATTATCCGAGCTCGATATAGCAGGCACCTACAACCTTTTATTCAATGCCTCGCTCATGGTGGAGGAGGGACTGGGATATGCCATAGGTCTGGACAAGATAATAAACACCACGGGAGAAAGCAGGCTTTGCTTTCGTCCGCTTTCGCCCGAAAGAAAAGACGGCCTGAGCATAATATGGAAAAAATACCGCGTGCTCACAAAGCCTGCGGAAAAGTTCATACAGAAAATAAAAGAAGCCGTATAATAAAAAAGGAGCTGTACAAAATGCGCGAAACGGCATTTGAAAACAGCTCCTTTATTTTTATTTCTGAGCAGGGTCGAGAGTGAATATAAATTCGGTGCCCTCGCCCTTTACGCTTTTGACCTCTATGTCCTGCTCGTGCGCCTTTATAAATTCATGCACAATGGCAAGGCCCAGACCGCTTCCGCTCTTGTCCATGCCCCTTGAGGTGTCCGCCTTGTAAAAGCGCTCGAACACTCTTGAGCATTCTTCTTCGGTAAGGCCTATTCCCGTGTCCTTGACGGAAATATATACCTTGTGGTTGGACTTATAAGAGCTTACTGTTACGCTTCCCTTTTCGGTAAACTTTATGGCATTGTCCACAAGGTTTATTATTATTCTCTTCACCTTGTCCTCATCGGCATTCACCATAAGCACATCTCTTGAAAAATTAGTCTTGAGCTCCAGACCCTTCGGTATGGACCTCACCTTCATAAGGTCGAGCAGATCGGATATGACGGCATTTATATTGAATACCGTCTTTTCGAGCTTTTCGGATACACTGCCTATCATATTTAGCTGCAGTATACTGTCGGAAAGCTGATTCAGCCTGCCCGTTTCGTTATAAATTATTTCAAGATAATGCCTGTATTTGTCCTCGGATATGGTGCCGTCAAGCATAGCCTGCAAAAAGCCTCTTATGGAGGTTATGGGCGAGCGCAGATCGTGAGATATGTTTGAAACGACCTCGCGCCGTCTTTCCTCAAGGCTTTCAAGATTTTCAGCCATAAGGTTGAAGCTCCTGTAAAGCTCCGACATTTCATCGTCTATATTGTCCGTGACCTCTATCCTCTCGTCAAAATTACCGCGCGAAATATGATTTGCGGCAATGTTGAGCCTTTTCAAGGGCATAACAAATTCACTTACCGCCCAGTAGATGGTAACAAAGCCAAGTATGGCGGCAAGAGCCAGGAAGAACGCTATTATGATGTAGACTCTGTTTATGTTTTTGCTGAGCGCCGTAAGAGGAACGCTCACAAAGGCTATTGCCTCCACATTTGTTTTGTGCGTTATGGGAAAGCAGAGTATATAGCGGTTGTTTGAATAAAGATCGCCTATGTTGCCCTGAAGCCACTGTATATGACCTTCTGCCACATCGTTATAGCCATAGAATTTGTCTATAACATTGTCGGTATGCACGGCTATATCCTTTGACCTTGTAAGTATCTTAAGATTTTTGTCGGTCACAAAAAAGCTGTAATCCATATACTTATCAAGCACATTTATTTCGCTGTAGAAGGCATCCGTATCAAACTTATCCGAAATATAGCTCGCATTGTATACATCGGATATCTTCATAGCCTGATTGAGAAGCTCATCCTTCTGCTCATTATAGAAATAGCCCCTGTATATCTCTGTAAATCCTAAGCTTAAGAGAAAGAACGACACTATTATCATAATGATGTAATATGTGAAGGTCTTGGCAAAAGTAGTCTTCATTAACCGAGGAAGTCCTCCCTTTGAGGTGTGAATATATCGAGAAGCCTACCCTTAGGTGTAAGCAGTCTGCAGCCGTGAGGCACATCCGCAGGCATATAGACCGTGTCGCCCTGCTTTATTTTCTTTATCTCTCCGCCTATATTGAATTCAAATTCGCCTTCAAGGCAGTATGATGCCTGCTCATGGGGATGGGTGTGTACGGGAGCATCATAGTAGTCCTCAAAAAATACCTCCACGAGCATGACCTTTCCGTCATGAGCAAGTATTTTTCTGTAATTTTTGCCCTCCTCCAAGGTTATGAGGGGGCTGTCCGCATTATAATAAAAATGGCTCATAGCAATACCTCCGCTGAAATATTTTATAAAATAAGCAATATGTGTTTATGACCTGTCAAGCATTTTTGCCCCTCTTTTATGATACAACCCGAAAAGCTGTTTTGTCAATACAATTTGGTTTTATGCTCCGCTTAAATACGGTTTTTAAGCCTTACATATATTCCGAAAAAAGCCTTCGGCTTATATCGCAGGCCTCGCTGTCGAATACAATTATGTATACGGTCATATCGTTATGCGCAATAAATTCTTTTATGGTGTCTACGGCAATCTCAATGGCCTCTGCCTTAGGATAGCCGTATACTCCCGAGGATATGAGCGGAAAGGCAAGAGAAGAGCACCCTGCCTCCTTTGCAAGCTCAAGGGATCTGCGGTAGCAGGATATGAGCTTTTCGCGCTCGCCGTGTCCTCCGCCCTGCCATACGGGACCGACCGTATGAATAACATACTTACAGGGCAGATCGTAAGCGCCCGTTATCTTGGCATCTCCCGTGTCACAGCCTCCGAGCGTCCTGCATTCGTCAAGCAGTCCGCGTCCTGCGGCTCTGTGTATGGCGCCGTCCACTCCGCCTCCGCCCAGAAGAGATCTGTTGGCGGCATTTACAATGGCGTCCACCTTCATTTTTGTTATATCTTTTCTGACTATATGTAATGACATGTCTTATCTCCCCTTCTATATATCAAAATAAACCCTTCCGTCCTCAAGGTGATATACCGCGCCTATGACCTTAAGCCCGTGCTCGGCTTCTTCCCTGTGTATTTCAAGGCTGTTTTCTATTATTCCGACACTGTTTTTAACATTGAGTATACAAGCCTTGTATTCGTCCCCTTCATCGCCTATGGCTCTTGATATTTCGTCCGTTATAAATTTGACATAGCCCTGAGGGTCATGGTTAATGGCGGCATCCACTGCTCCGCAGTGAGTGTGTCCAAGCACCACAACAAGCTTAACGCCCAGATGCTCTGCGGCATACTCTATTGAGCCGAGCTGATGCTCGTCCATAACATTGCCTGCAACGCGTATGACGAACAGATCGCCTATGCCTGCGCCGAATATGCTTTCGGGTATCACTCTGGAATCGGAGCAGGTGACTATGACGGCATAAGGCCTCTGTCCGTTTTCAAGCGTATCCCTCCTGCGCTCGTGCCCTGAATCCACAATGCTTTTTTCGGCGACCGCATATTCCGCATTGCCCGTCTTTAATTTTTCAAGCGCTTCATCCGCGCTTATATTTTTTGTCATAAAAACATCTCCTTTTATTGTCGCACATATCCTTAAGCATATTATATCATTCACGGTAAAATAATTCAAACATTTATTGTAAAACAGCAAAGTATTTACACCCAAATTTTTATTTTTTAATAAATACTTGAATTTTGCATTTATACTGTTATAATTATTATTGAAAAAGAGGTGAGGCTATGGCTGTGCTTATAATAAACGGTTCGCCGAGAAAGGACGGCAACACGGCTTTTTTTATAAACAGAATAAGAGAGGAAATACCCTGCGATGTTACAGACGCGTATTATGCCGACTTCAGAGCGTGCGGCGACTGCCGGAGCTGTGTGAACGGGGCGTGCGTACATAATGACGATGCATCAAGGCTTTTTGAAAATATAGAGAGCTATGACACAATAATAATGGCTTCTCCGCTTTATTTCAATCAGCCCACGGGTATGCTCATGGCGCTTATGTCAAGGACGCAGATTTTTTTCAACGGCAAAAAAAAGCTGAGGGAAAAAACGGGGTATATCATACTGACGGGCGGAGGCGACACAGTCATAAATTCCGCCGATGCCGAAAAGACAATGCGCATAATGCTCATGGGGCTTAATGTGAAGGTGAAGGGTTATGTGCGCTCATTAAGGACATCGCATATACCCGCAGAAAAGGATAATGAAGCTATTAAACAGCTTGAAAGAATAATTGAGGATATAAAAAATGACCGAGCGTAACTTGGTCATTTTTTTATTGAATATTTAATAAAACCGCTTGCCTTACCTTTTGAAATGTTCCAAAAGACTACGCTGTTATATAAATTATAAAATACCTATATCATCACCTTGTTTAGGGTCGTATAGATTTATATTATATTTTATTTTATCATTTTCGATAAATTCCATATTTGGCGAGTATGGAGAATAATACAGCTTATCGTGTAATATACAAAAATACAATGCCGAAATATCATACAATGCTTCCGGTTCTTTTGTTGATATATTGATCTGTGTTATTTTATTATTCCTTCTGTAATCGCTTAAATAAACATAATCATCATCACAGGTGAAAAAGAAGCAATATTGTCCGTCAAATATCTTTTCACTTTCACCCGTTATACGGTCATATCTATAAACAGCATTTTTATCTTTTTCATAAAATATATAGTCTTTGTTTGCAGAAATTTTTTCCGAACTTTCCGATAACAGCAATACATTATCACCGCTTTGAATATTAAAAGAATATATGTAATTATTATCATTCTTGTTTGTATAAAATATTGTTTCATTACAAACAGCGGCAGATGTGCAAACCACATTTTCGACCCGTTTAAGTGCACCTGTACTTTTGTTGTAAACATTTATTGAATTATCATCACATGACACAAGATATTTTTTATCCGAAGCTATAAGCGCAAAATTTTTTTCAAGCCTTTCTTTTTGATTGTCTTTTATTGAAAATCTGCAAAGACAGCCCGTTTTGCCGACATAATAAATAGCTTCATCATCAACAGAAAAATAATCACCATTATAAGCAAAAGTTTTATTTTTTTGAGATATTATAGAGAAAACCGAAGAAAATATGATAAACAGAACAAAAAGAAAAGCTATAAATTTTTTTATGTTTTTCGTATTTTTCATATTTTTCACCTCATTCATATACTATACTATTAATAAACCAAATTACCGAGCGTAACTCGTTCATTTCAGACTGTCGAAAAAGTATAAATTGACACAAAAAATGAAAGACTGAATAGTTTGTACTACCAAAAAAGCGTCGCAGACTAAAATCCGCAGGAGGAATTCACTTCCTCCGAGGCTGGTCATATTGCTTCGCAATACTGCTCGCCTATGCAGCCAAATGACAGGAACTTTTCTGAATTTTGGTGATTTATTCACCAAAATTCAGAAAACACGGCTGGTTCCTACATTAGCCTAACTGAAAGAAATGCAATGCTTTGAACCGAAAGAATAATTCGGACACAGCGTTAGCTGTGGCTTTTGCCGTTAGGCAAAAGTTCTGAAATTTCTTTCAAGCGTGTCGATTTTATCGACACGCAGAAATGACCGAGCGTAACTCGGTCAATTTTTTAATTACCCAGAGGTTTTATTATCTTTTTATACATATATCTGAAGGCTATTGCGCAGAGCATGAAGGATATGCACTCTGCGGCAAGGAATGCCCACCACACATTGCTGACATGCTGTGTGAGTGAAAGCAAAAACGCAACGGGAACAAGCACTATAAGCTGTCTTGTGAATGAAACGCCCATTGAAAGCACACCGTTGCCGAGCGCCTGAAATACCGACAGGCTTATTATGCAGAAGCTTGCTATCGGGAAGTGATAGCTTATTGTTCTCAAGGCAGGAACGCCCATTGAAAGCAGAGCCTCGGCGTTGCCCTCATTTGCAAAGAGCTTAAGCAGAAGGTCAGGTATGAGCTGGAATATAAGTGTTCCTATTAAAAGCAGTGCAACGGCGTACATTATGCTTAGCTTTATTGTCTTCATCATCCTGTCCTTGGTCCTTGCGCCGTAGCAGTATGCCACTATGGGCACCATGCCGTTGTTAAGTCCGAACACGGGCATAAATATGAAGCTCTGGAGCTTGAAATATATGCCGAATATGGCTATGGCGGTATCTCTTGCGTCCGTGAGCGAGAGCGTTGTGTCCACAATGTTCATATGCGAGAAAATGGTGTTTATGCTGAGCACCATAACGGAGCCTATGGACTGCATGAGTATGGAAGGCACGCCGACATAGAGTATTTTGAGCATTTCGCTCAGCTGCGGCACAAATTTTCTGACCCTTTTGAACTCTATTTCCTTGTTGAGCTTTATGTTGAACAATATTGCAAGTCCGCCCGCAACGCACTGTCCGAAAACCGTGGCTGCGGCTGCTCCTGCCATGCCCATTCTCGGGAAGCCCAGAAGACCGAATATAAGTATGGGGTCGAGAATGATGTTTATTATGGCGCCCGTCATCTGCGTTACCATTGAATATATGGTCTTGCCCGTTGACTGCAGGAGCCTTTCAAAGCAGATCTGTGAGAAAAGACCCACGCTTACACAGCAGACTATCTTAAGATAAATACTGCCCTCCTCTGCTATCTCCGCGGAGCTTGCCTGCGCATGCATAAACGGCTCCGCCGCAAGAAGACCCAGCACAAAGAACACAAAGCAGAAAATGACATAAATGAGTATGCCGTTGAAGGCCGCCTTGTTTACGCCGTCCTGGTCCTTTGCGCCGAGGCTCCTGGAGAGCACGGCGTTCATACCTACGCCTACGCCCGAGCCGCAGGCTATCATGAGCGTCTGGAACGGGAAAACAAGCGAAATGGCAGTCATGCAGGCTGCGCTGTACTTCGCCACAAATATACTGTCCACTATGTTATAGAGCGCCTGAACGAGCATAGACGCCATCATGGGGAGCGCCATTGAAATTAACAGCTTATTAACGGGCATTGTGCCCATTTTGTTTTCTCTTACCGCTGATTCCATTGCTCTTCACCTCCGCACAGAGTCATAATATCAAAGCATTTAAACATATACATTCCTCCCGTAAAATATAAGCTTACATTTCCGTGCTGTCCGCCTTGTCGGAAAGCTCTCCGAGCACCTTGAAGAAAATATCTATTTCATCCTCGGGTATGCCTGCCATGAGCTTTTTTTCAAAATCGGCTATTATGCGCTGAGACTGCGCGAGCATTTCCTCACCCTTTTTGGTGGGCGTTATTTTTTTGAGCCTTGCGTCATGCTCAACGGAGCTTCTTGTGATATAGCCTTTTTCTTCCATGTGCGAAAGTATGGCTGACACACTCGAGCGCCTTATGCCGAATTCTTCCTCTATATCCTTCTGAAAAACATCCCTTTGCTTATTGGCTGTGAGATAGTGAAAAACGGCATGCTGAGCGCGCGTAAAGGCATATTTCGATGTTATGATGTCAAGCTTACGGCATATCTTGTTAGACGCCATATGTATTTCCTTTGCAAGCTTTCTTTCCATAGCGTTTTGCCCTCCCGAATGTTAGCTGTCTAACATTTTAACACCTATAATATATTTTGTCAATATATATTTATTAAATAAGAGTAAACAATTGTTTTTTTAATTGAAATATGACAATTATTATTATATAATTGTATTGGGGAGGAAATCTGAATATTTTTTAAGGAGGAAACACTTATGATCTACAAGGATTTCAAGGGAAAGAAGCTTTCGGCGCTTGGCATGGGCAATATGCGGCTGCCCGTAATAGACGGCGATGACAGCAGAATAAACGAGGAGGAAGCCCTCAGAATGATAGACTATGCCATGGCTAACGGCATAAACTATTATGATACGGCTTGGGGCTATCACGGAGAAAATTCCGAGACGGTTCTGGGCAAGGCTCTTAAAAAATACAACAGGGATGATTTCTTTATCGCCACCAAATTCCCCGGCTACGACCTTGCAAATATGCCCAAGGTAAAGGAAATATTTGAAAAACAGCTCGAAAAATGCGGTGTGGAGTATTTTGATTTTTATCTTTTCCACAATGTATGCGAAATGAATATAGATGCCTATCTGGATGAAAAATACGGAATTTTCGACTACCTCTGTGAGCAGAAGAAAAACGGCAGAATAAAGCATCTGGGCTTTTCGGCTCACGGCGGACTTAAAACAATGGAGCGCTTTCTGAAGGCATACGGGGAGCATATGGAGTTTTGCCAGATACAGCTTAATTACCTTGACTGGAGCTTCCAGTATGCAAAGGAAAAGGTGGAAATGCTCAATACATACAACATTCCCGTGTGGGTAATGGAGCCTCTTAGGGGCGGAAGCCTTGCAAAACTTTCACCCGAAAACGAGAGCAAACTCAAGGCCTTAAGACCCGATGAAAAAATAAGCGCATGGGCATTCAGATTTCTGCAGAGCATACCAAGCGTGACAATGATATTGTCGGGTATGTCGGATATGAAACAGCTTGAGGAAAATATAATGACCTTCAGCGAGGAAAGGCCTCTTAACGATGAGGAAATGGAGGCTATCATAGCAGTAGGCAAGGATATATTGAGCTCAAAGGCACTGCCCTGCACAGCCTGCCATTACTGCGTGAGCCACTGTCCAAAGGGACTGGATATACCCTCGCTCCTCGCCCTCTACAACGAGCATATAATAACGGGCGGAGGCTTTATAGCACCCATGGCACTCATGGCGTATGCCGATGACAAGCGCCCCGACTCCTGCATAGGCTGCAGAAGCTGTGAGGCAGTTTGTCCGCAGAATATAGAAATATCCGAGGCAATGAAGGATTTTATGAGAAAGCTTTGATGTATGAATAATTAAAACCTCCCGAAAGGGAGGTTTTACACTGTACGGGACAGTCATTTTTTATATCAGCTTATTCTTTTCATCCTCTGCCAGCTTGCTTCTTTGGTATCTTGAGAAGGCAGGGGCTTCGGTTTCATCCGCGGGCTCTTCAATTTCTTCCGGCTCCTCATCGGCAGGTATAAACTTGGGCTTTACCAAGGCTATGTTTGTATAGAGTCTCCTTTCGGAGGCGTCATCCTCCCAAAGCTTGAAGGAGATCTCCGTATTATTGGAGCTTATGAGCCTCACCGTGCCAAGCCTTGTGCGGCACTTAAGGAATTGCCTTATTCTTTCAAATGTCCACGAGGTTGGGTCCGAGCCCTTGGTTTCGGGGGTATTCTGAAGCATAGCATAGCGCTTGTCATATATAAAGCAGAAATCCGTCTCCTCGCCGTCCATAAATGCCGCGGCTTCCTTCCACCAGCTCCAGAAATTATCATCAACGGGAGAATAATCCTCGCCAAGCCTAGTTATTACTTCAAAGTCGTCTTCAACCGCACGGCAGGTCAACACCCTGCCTCTGTCAAGTAAAAATATATATGTGTGCGCCAAGCCTAACCCTCCTATACATCAACATCGGCAGAGAGAGCAACAACACGCTCTGCAAGCTCTTTTTCCGTCATTTCGGGATTTGCCTCCTTAAGTCCCTCCATTATACAGTCGGAAACCTCGGCATATGTGTTTTCGCCCTTTATAGGCTCGCAGTTGATATATTTTTCCATATTATCGGCTGAGATATTCTTTTCCTCAAAGGCGTCAAGACAGCTCTTTACCTCCTCGCCCGTCATATTGTGCTCGGCAGTTGTTTTCCAGAAGCTGTCGGGTATGTCTATCTCATATTTTTCCTTTATGCCCTCTATGTACAGACCCATGCCCACAGCGGAATATTTTGCTCTTTCCTCATCGGAGAGATTTTCAAGCCTTTCACGGTCTGCTTCAACTTCATTGCGCAGATAGTCTATATATTCGTTTACGCTGTCGAAGTCCTCGGGCTTTTTGTCTGCCTGCTCTGCCTTCATACCCATTTCCTCGGGCGTTTCTTCTTCGGTCTTTATGCCTAGAGCCTCGGCTACTACATTTACAATGGCGCAGACCAACTGAATGGCCAGCAATACCTCGGGCAGATCCAATACGGGCCCTATAACAGCTGACACTACGGAGGACACACCCGAAAAAACTGCTCCTCCTATAGATGAACAAATATCGCTTACAGCTGAACATACACCTCCAACAAAGTCATCAACGACATCCCAAAATCCCATTATTATTCCTCCTTATCGCTGTTTATAATAATACTGTTAATCTTATCTATTTCCTTTTTGATCTCTGCTCTTTTTTCTTCTACTCTGCCTTTGCTCTCATTTATAATCGCATGCTTTTCGACAAAGTCACGGACCGTAAAAGGGCTGAGCGCGCCGGGGTTTCTTTTTAAGTTTTCAAAACGCTCTTCCGATTTTTTTATATCGGCTTCTATTTCCGAAGCAATGTTATTGTACATTTTATTTTTATCTCCGGTCGAAGACCTAGGGAATAGACTCCCTGAGGGATCTAAGTCATAAAGCATATCCGAAATATAATCCGAAATAAAATCAATAGCCATTGCACTCACCTCCGTTTATATATCCATGAATATAGCTTTGTACTTCAGCAATTCTGCAGCCTCAACGGCGCCCTGCGTATATTTGTGCATAAATTCAAGCAAGACATTTTTCTTCTGTTCAAAATCACTTGCATTATCAATGACCATATGCGCACAATGCTCTGCCAGGATATATTTTGCGGCCTTGTCATCGCCAAGCTGCTCCCTGAGCTCATTTATTGCTTCAACGGCTTTATTGCCCCCGAACATCTTTGATATAATAGACTTCGAATCATCTGCATTATATTTTTTGCAGGCCTCATACAGCTCTTCCACGGCATCTGCGCTGAAGTCCTCATATCGGAAATAAATGCGCGCCGTTTTCTTGAAATTCTTGCTGACCGAAATGGGAAAGAGCTTTTCCATATCCTTCGCGGAGGGTCTTTTATTGAACATCTCCGAGCCGAATACTATACCCTTTTTGTATTCATCGGCATAATATTCCATAACGGCATTTCTGAGCCTGTCCACAGTTATCTGCTTCTGAGATGTGGTGTCGCTCGCCTTTTCTATCTGCACCTGTACCGCCTTGTTGAGTCCCTGAGTAAAGAGTATGGCTCTTCCGGTATCCAGATTTGAAAGAAATTCCCTCTGCTCCTTATTGAGCACAATGTTGTTGCCTATGGCCTCCTTGTCGTCCTCGGCAAATATCTTATGCACTATCTTGGTGTTGGTATTTTTGAGTATTTCGGGCGTAAGCTTATTCGGTATCTGGTCAACTATTATGAGCGCCTCGCCGTATTTTCTTATTTCAGCCAGCATATCGGTAAAGGTCTCAACGCCGTGCTTCTTGTTGGGGCTGTCGCCGGGCATGAACTTGCTGAGCAGTCTGTGAGCCTCCTCCACAAGCGTGATGTGGCTGTGAGCGCCGTCCTTATAAAATCTTGCCTTTATGGCCTCGATAAGATTTGTGATTATAAAGCCCATTACAAGAGATTTCTCGGTAGCGCTCCTTATTTCCTCAAGCTCAAGCACTACCCTCCTGTCCAGAAGCGCCTCAAAGTCTATGGAGCGCTTGGTGTTGAGCATATGCCCCTTTGCGCCCATAAGAAGGCTCTGAAGTCTTGCCTTTATAGAGCCTATATAGTCATTTTTGAGTCTGGCGTCAAAGCCCTGCTTTTCAACGACCGAGTTTATCTTTCCCATGAGATCCTCAAGTGTCGGGAAGGCATAAACGCCGTCGTCAAAGGCTGTATCGCCGTATATGCTGTTTTGGTTTGTGGCTATGTCCCAGCCGTAGTCCTCATAGCATTCGTATATGGCAGTCTCTATAAGCTGGGGTATGGCGGCCTCCATATCGAAGGACGCCTCTATGCTGGCTCTTATCATATCCACCCTTGAAGTGATGCTTTCGTGCTTGAAAAACTCAAAGGGATTGAGCCTGAAGGGCGCGACCCTGTCGTTTCCCGGAGTGAACACAAGAATGTCGTCATAGGTATCCGCAAGTATTCTGTATTCCGTTTTGGCAGGCTCTATTATAAGGAAGGGCAGACCGCTGTCTATAAGTATCTTATGGCAGGTGGTCGTTTTTCCGCTTCCCGTCACGCCGGTTATAAATGTATGCTTGTCAAGGTTGTTCTTGTCTATGGCGACCTCGATCTCATCTATTATGTTTCCGCTTTGAACGAGCTTTCCGAGCCTGATCTTATCTTCCGCCCTGATGTCATGGCTGAGATTGAGGCCGAATTCCACTTCCTCCTTAAGTCCCAGACCCACTACCTCTTTTTTGGGAAGTCCGGCTATCATAGCCAGCTCGTTAGTGGTTATCCAATTGCCTATGAGAAAGTCCTCGCCGTTTCCGACAAACTGCGAAAGCGCGGAACGGCAGTTGAGCTTATTGGCCGAACGCTCTTCCTTGCTTTTGAAGGAACCGCAGGGCAGCTGAAAATTCCTGAAATAATTGCTTATGTCTTTGGACTGATTGAGAGAAAAATCCATAAGAGGTATCTTGTTTCCGTTCTCGCCGCTGTAAAGAGAGATAGCCGTGTTTTCAAGCTTTTTGAGCACAGCCTTGTTCTGAGCGAAGAGGAAGGAAGCAGTTATGAATATTCCCTTGCCCGTGCCGTAGTCCAAACGGGGTATTATAATGTCGTCCAAGTATTTGAGCCAGTCCTGAGAAGCCCTGTCCACAAATTCCATGGACTCCGTGTTTGAAGAGCCCGTGCTTTTGCCGGTCTGATCGCTCACGCTGTTGTTTACGCCTATGCTGTAGTTTGTACCGCCGGTCTCACTTCCGCCCTCTGTCTCGGATCGGGTCTTGGAATGTCCGCTGCTGATTCCGCCGGTCTTGCCGGTAGAGCTGCTTGAAGAACCGTTTGAAGAGCTCTCCGAATAGTTTTTGCTGTCGTTGTCGCCTTTAGAGTCGGATCTGCTTCTCTGTGTAGAAACGGAGTGATTTTCGCCTTCGCTTTTAGTGGTGCCCGCCGATACGCTTCTGGATTCGTTTTTTGATGTCTGAGTTCCGCTTTGCCTGCTTATCTTTGAAAGCGGTACTATGCGCCTGTAGACTTCATAGAGGTTTTCCTCTATTGACTTTATCTCATTGTAGTTGATGGGCGAAGCAATTATCATAAGTCCGAAGGTATCGCCCAGCATTACGTCTACAAGACGGTCAACGCCCTGAAACTTTTCATCGTCCTTCACATAGCCGGGAACGCCCTCGAGCATACCGCAGTTATCCATGGAATTAATGGTCTGCAGTATCTTCTTCTTTTCGGGCACGGAAACGGCCTCCACCTTGCTTCCCCTGAAATTTCCCTTTATACCGGGCTCAAGTATAAACTTGCCTATCTCGCCTATTGTGAGCCCAAAATTCTTGGATGTGGATCCGTCCTTTGAAACGCCGTAATAAAAATGCACGCCCTTATTATCGCCCAATATGAGGTAAATAAAGTTTATGCCGTCTATTTTCATGGAGCTGAGCACATTTTCAAGAGCCTCCTTGCGCGGAGCCTTGTCATCGAAGGTTATTTCATCTATGTGATACAATGCCAGATCCTTAAGCTCCGTTTGGGGGATGGACTTGTAAGCTATGTTTTTGTTGTTTGCAAGATAATAATTGCTCTTGTCCTTAAGGAAATCTATTGCAAATTTGCTGTTCTGATTATCCATATTTTTAATCCTCGTTTAATTCTATCCTCACCGTTTTGGCTGTACTGTCGGCTTTTTTTGCCTCTTCATCCGTAAATACGGCATATTCAATGACATCCGGAGCCACGGCGCGCAAATATACATATGCATTTGCATCCGTTTTGTCAAGCCTGCGCCTTATTTTCTTTACGGCTTTTAAGGACATTTTATTAGTGGTGGCCTCGGGTATGCTTGTGTGGTATATTTCAAAGTCGGGCACGGAGGCGTCTATAAATTTATACCATTTGCCGTATGGCGTCTCTCTGTTGACTACGACCTGGAAATATCCTCTTTTGCCTATTCCCAGATAATGCTTGAACTTGACCTCCTCGGTGACCTGTCTTTCATTTTTGACAAGTATGGCGGAGCCGGGTCTTCCCTCTATAAGTCCGTAGGCAACGCCCGTTTTTCCCGTGGGTCTTATTATGTCGGCATCACTGCCATCCTCCTCGTCCCCGGACGGAGAGCTTTGCAGTATTTCCTTTATCTTTTCATTGGCTTCATCGGTGCCGAGGGGCGGATAAAGATGATAGTATTCCTCGTTCTTGCTGTTTTCGGTCTTTCTTATAAGCTCGGTCTCCTCCTTGATGTACTTTTCAAAAAGCTCCTTTACTATAGGCGACTTGCTGGAATTGCCCGCAAGGAATATATTTATTCCCGTGGTCTTCATAAGCTTATTTTTGTTGAAGCAAAGCTTCATTGCCTCAAAGAAATTCTTAACGCCCTTTTCTATTCTTTCACGGAGCATATCCATAAGCTCCTCTTTGTTGACCTTCAGCTTGAAATTAGGCGCTATCTCGCCGTCCTTTTTGAACAGGAGCACGGACACGGTTCCGCTTTCTATTTCCTTTATATCCTCGGCATTGTTATTCTCCCACAGTCCTCTCAGTTTTTCCATAAGGTGCCTTATATTGAGTCTTGCCTCCTGAGAGTGGTTGTTTATAAGCGCCTCGCTGCCCGGGAAGTCCTTGCATTCATAGGGTCTGAAGAATGTGATATTTTCCTTAAGAAGCGTATCCCTGTTGTTTTTGAACACATTGAAGGCAAGCATCTCAAGAAGGTTCTCGCCGCCGAGATGACGGTCTCCGCCGTCGTTGAAGTGCTCTATAACATAGTCGTAGCGCATTTCTTTATCATTTGCGTTTCTCCACAGACCGAAGTCAAAATCGGTAGTACCGCCTCCGAAGTCGAATATGCCGTAGAAGCAGGATTCCTTTCCCTCGGGCTGTATTCTGTATTCCTTGAGCGCGCTTATGGCATAGGCGGCAGGCTCGCTCACT
>CANROO010000021.1 GCA_947632235.1 uncultured Clostridia bacterium | reverse complement strand
CCTGACATCTGAGCGGTATACAGTTCATATATAACCTCTGTCAGGAGACGTTCTATGCTGTCATAGAACTCGGCCACAAGCAATTCCGTTGTTCTTGAGACAGGCGAATCGGAAGAATTATATATCCTGTCTGCCGTCTCAACGATCAAGTTATATATCTCGTTTTTAGACATAATGTTCACCCCCTTCTGCAATGTTTTTTGAGTCGTTTCAACTCATATAAACATTTTACACCAAAAAATTCCAGAAGTGAAGTAACAAATAGTATTATTCTATGAACATTTCGAAAATCTTTTGTTAACTTTTACTAATGGAAGCGGTATGGCGAACCTATGTCCTATTTTTTTAAGTTTTTTATAGCTCTTTAATATCTCCTTTTTTATTTCTTCGTCAAAATTATAATATCAAAAATTTCTGCCCTGCGCACGCATATATAAAATATTTTTATCCCGCCCAAGAAACAGAAATTTTATATTTCCCCAAAACAGAAAAATACAAACCACCTTGCGACCGTCTCAAACTATACTTTAGGACGGTCGTTTTTGTTTTCGTTTTTCTCGCTAAAATTGTACCATATTTTGATTTTATTGTCAATATAATTTGGCTAAACTCGATAAAAAATTGAGCAAATAAAAGCACTTTTCGCAACCGTCCTAAAGTATACATTAAGACGCGTTGAAAAAGGAGGAAATTTAATGAAAATCAAAAAAGCAGCAAGCTTTATTTTGGCAAGTATCATAGCCGTTTCGAGCTTTAATATTTGCCTTGCAAAAACATCACCAAATTATAATGATATTTCAGTGTATGCAGACCCGATAGCATCAGGATCTGCAGTCGGTTATGACATGAATGTGCCGGATGATTCCGATTATATAGCATACCCCGTAGTAGGCGGTAATATCTACTTTGATCCGTCTTCGGGCGAGATAGCAGGTGCCGATTACGGAATTACTGAGGCAGATATTCCGCCATCAATAAACGGACTTACGGTCACTTCCATTGGTTCTTATGCACTTTCAGAATGTGATGATCTGAAAAGTGTAAGTATTCCCGACAGTATTACATCCATTGGATATGGTGCATTTGAATTCAGTATTGCACTGGAAAGCGTAAATATACCCGACAGTGTTACAACCATTGGTGATAATGCATTTTATAACTGTCACTTGCTTAAAAGCATGGATATTCCCGCCAGTGTTACTTCCATTGGTAGATCTCCATTTTGGGAATGTCTTTCATTGACAGCAATAAATGTGAATGAGAACAATAAAAACTATTCTTCTCAGAATGGTATTTTATACAATAAAGATAAAACAGTTCTTATATCTGTACCCACAGGAAAGAAAATAAAAGAATTTACCATTCCAAGCAGTGTTACTTCCATTGATTATAGTGCTTTTTTGGACAGTAATGAGCTGACGGATATAACTATACCAAACAGTGTCACTTCTATTGGCGATTTTGCATTTGCTTACTGCAGTGCTCTGCCAAGTATAGATATTCCCGACAGCGTTACTTCCATTGGCGATTTAGCATTTGCCTCCTGCAGCTCACTGACAGATATAACCATACCAAACAGTGTTACTTCTATTGGCAGAATAGCATTTGAAAATTGCAGTTCGCTTACAAGCATAACTATACCCGACAGTGTTACATCCCTTGTTTATGAAACATTTTACAACTGCACATCACTGACAAGCATAGTTGTTCCCGACAGTGTTACTTTTATTGATGGTGCATTTCCCGGCTGTGATAAGGATAAGCTCATATTCTATGTAAATCCGGGCTCTTATACCGACACATGGGCAAGGGAGAACGGCTTTAAGGTATCTTACGATACACCGCCGACAACCACAGTGTCAACATCGACAACGACAACAACGACCGAGACATCAACTCAGCCGACCACATCAACGCAGGCAACAACAAATGCGCCTACAACACAGGCTACGACAAAGGCTGAACCTACTACGCAGGCAACCACAAATGCACCGAAAACACAGGCTACGACAAAGGCTGAACCTACCACTCAGCCGACTACATCAGCGCAGACTACAACAAAGGCTGAACCTACTACTCAGCCGACTACATCAGCGCAGGCAACAACTAAGGCACCCGATGTACAGACCTCAACGCAGAATGTAACGGAAGACTCCTCCGAGGGCACAACGCAGAAGGCTCCCGATACGCCTGCACAGGCTACAACCAAGACTCCGGATACACAGGCAACCACACAGGCTGTGACCGAAAAGGCTACAGAGACCACTACAAATGCAGTCGTAACAGAAACAGGCACGGAGACCACCACGAAGAAGCCTGCCACGGGCGGAAGAGGTCCTTCGGGCGGCGGAGGCGGAGGTTCGTCATCATCGTCAGCAAAGACCGACACGGATAAACCTTCAGAGAAATCAACCGAAAAC
This sequence comes from uncultured Clostridia bacterium, assembly GCA_947632235.1. Lineage (GTDB taxonomy): Bacteria > Bacillota > Clostridia > Lachnospirales > CAG-274 > Gallispira. The sequence continues at coordinate 20,714 of CANROO010000021.1, read as the reverse complement.
ACAGAGCCAAATACCGAAGCTGTGACCGAAAAAACAGAGGCTTCAAAGGCAGAGACCGGCACTGCGGATAAGGAAAGCACACCCAATACTATACCCGAGGTAAAGGTCGCTATAGGCAAGGATGTAATAAGCATTGACGGCAAGGACTATAAAATAGATGCCTCGGCTTACATACAGTCCGAGTCAAATTCAACGCTTGTGCCCCTGAGATTTGTGGCAACGGTGCTTTCGGGCGATGATATAGAAAATGCCGACAACAGCAAGGTTATATCATGGAACGCCTCTGCAAAGCAGGCGACCGTAACAAAGGACAATATGAAGGCTGTATTTACCGCAGGAAGCAATATTGTTGAAGTAAACGGTGTTAAGACCGCCATGGAAAACGGCGTAAAGGCCGAAATAAAGGACGGCAGAATGTATGTGCCCTTCAGAGCCATAGGTAATTTCTTAGGCGTTCAGGTAGACTGGGACGCAGAGACCAAGACGGCGATATATAAGACGAAGTAAATAAGTTGATATTAAGAAAAGACCTCGTAACGGGGTCTTTTCTTTAACATTGGAGATTAAATGATATGATATGCACTACCTTCAATGCAGGGGCGAGCATTGCTCGCCCGCGGGCGACTACAAGTCGCCCCTACAGGCAAGGGGTGTGGTTTGTTTTTCGTATTGGGGACAGTCCCGGCGGATACTTATTTTTTCACTATATATACTTAGTGCATTAAATCTTAGGACAACAATCTGTCATTTTCGGGACAGTCCCCGCACCGGTGTTACCGTGGGGTTATTGATACGAAGCCGACAAGCGGGGACAGCTTCCCGCACCGGCTTTACCTTGAGGTAGCCGTAACGAATCCAACAAATGGGGACTGTCCCTAGAGTAACATTAAGCATTACTGAATGGTGATGTCTTGGCTTTATATTTGTAAAAGTTAGATAAGCACAGGGACTGTCCCCAAAACGGATGGATAACGTAATGGGGACAGCTCTCGCACCGCAAGATTATAACAAATTTTCATAGTATGTGCTGAAAATTTAATATTAACGGGCGTGCAATGCACGCCCCTACAAACCACTATGTGAGCTAATCACTCGCAGGGGCGAGCATTGCATGCCCGTTTACTGAACTATTTGTAAAGACTATAAAATTTTGCTACTCCCTTGCCTGCAGGGGCGACTTGCAGTAGCTCGCGGGCGACCGCAGGCACATTCCTGCAGTAACCGTCCCGCCTATTTTTCTCCCTCCCTCTATTTTTTTGTACATTATCCATCACAAAACACAGCCATAACAAATTTTTTACATAAATATATGGCAGTATGAATAAAAAACTATTTACAATACAAGATTTTTTTGATAAAATTATATATATGGAAAAATACGGAATGTCATAAGCCGTTTTGTTTGTATCAAGCGCACAAATTGTGCGCCAAAAGGATTTTATTTCCGATTTGGGATATAATTATTTTAGGTGATAGTATGAACAAGGACTCTACAAAGGCAATAGCCTTGTTTACGCAGGTCGCGGTGTCTATGCTGGTGCCGATATTCATATGCTTTTTTGCGGGCAGAGCCATAGACAGGCTTATCGGCACGGAGGGGATATTCCTCATTATTTTCACCGTGCTCGGTATTCTTGCGGGCTTCAGAAGTGTTTATATGCTTGTGCGCGGTTTTTACAAGGGCAAGGACACTTATATAGATATGAATAAGATAAAACGGGAACTTAAGGATTCGGAGAGCGATGATAATGACGAATGAAGTAATTAAGACAAGAAACTCTCTCATGCTCATAACTGCGGTGCTCGGGCTTTTGTGCATAATCGCGGGCGCGTTTTTTGCCGAGAGCCTCAAAAGGTGGGCGCTCGGCATAGCCATAGGAGTGCTTATATGTATTTTCAGGATACTCTCCATGACAAGGAGCCTTTCAAGGGCTGCCGATATGCAGCCCGAGGATGCCAAGAACTATGCCAGAGCGCAGTATATGTTCAGATATATCATTACATTTGCGGCTGCCGCAGTGGTATGCTATATGGGGTTTGCAAGCCCCCTGGGTGTGATTGTAGGGCTGATATTATTACAGCCTGCAGTATATATTTATAATTTCATTGACGGAAGAAGGCCTCAGAGCTGATATTTCGTCTTAAAAATAACGCGGAAAGGAGGAAATGCTGTTTTGGGACTTCATTTATTAGAAGTTAGGAGCTTAGTCGGTCATCTTATAGGCTGGGATACCAATCCTGCCGAAGGTCTTGACGCCAATGCCAGAATAATTGAAAAACTGCATATCGGTTCTGCCGAGGTATGGATAACCGAAACGGTAGTCAATACCTGGATATTTATGGCTGTACTTATAATCCTGGCTGCTATACTCAGAGTTAAAATGAAGAATTATAAAAATAAGCCGAGCGGACTGCAGAATGTCGTGGAGCTTGCCATAGAATATATGGACTCATTTGTAAAGGGCTCCATGACGGAAAAATATGCTTATTTCGGCAACTGGTTTTTCGGCGTATTTGTGCTTATACTGGTGAGCAACTTAAGCGGACTTTTAGGCTTCAGACCGCCCACGGCGGATCTCTGCACGACTGTCGCTATAACGCTTACCACCTTCTTTTTAATTCACTTTATGGGTATAAAAAAAGGCAAGGGCGGTTATTTCAAGGGCTATCTGGAGCCGCTGCCCCTTCTGCTGCCCATTAACATCATCAGTGAGCTGGCAACGCCCATTTCGCTGAGCTTCCGTCTGTTTGGCAACATTCTGGGCGGTATGATAATCATGGCAATGGTCTACATGGCGCTCGGTTCGCTTCCGGGCATTGCCAAAATATTCAACATCGGCGTACCGTCCGTTCTGCATGTCTACTTTGATGTGTTTGCGGGCTGTATACAGACAGTCATCTTCGTAATGCTGTCTATGACATTTATTAAGGATAAAATTCCGGATTAGCGCGCTGGTCCGAAACTACAATTTTATTAATTTTTTAAGGAGGATTTAAACATGGAAGGAATGGATCCAAGAGCATTTGTATTAGGTTGTTCTGCAATAGGTGCAGGTTTGGCTATGATAGCAGGTATAGGCCCCGGTATAGGTCAGGGCTTTGCCGCAGGCAAGGGCGCTGAGGCTGTCGGCCGTCAGCCCGAGGCAAGAGGTACTATCACATCCACAATGCTTTTAGGCTGTGCCGTAGCCGAGTCTACAGGTATTTACGGTCTTGTTGTTGCAATGATATTATTATTTGCAAATCCATTGGTTGGCAAGATTCAGGGATAATTTTTTAAAAATTTTGCCTGAAAGGAGGTCATAAGGTGGATGGTTATGTTATAATACTGAATCAGCAGACGCTCATACAGGTCGCTATTCAGATAATAAACACTTGCATATTGTGCTTTGCTCTGTCAAAGCTTCTCTATAAGCCTGTCACTAATTTCCTCAATGCCAGAAAGGAAAGGATAGCCGAGCAGATAGATTCTGCGGAGGCAAGGCTCAGCGAGGCAGAGGTATTAAAAGCCGAATATGAGAACAAATTAAAGGATATAGAGTCCGAAAAGAATTCCATTCTTGAAAAAGCAAGGGCTCAGGCCGATATAAACAGCAGACAGATAATTTCCGAAGCTAAGACGGAGGCCGAAAATATCCATACCAGAGCAATGACTGATATAAAGAGAGAAGAAGAAAAAGCGAAGGACGAAATCAAAAAGCAGATCATCGAAGTTTCTTCACTGGTATCGGGCAAGTTTATTGCCGCAAAGATGACAGAGGAGGAGCAGAACAAGCTTGTTGATGACGCCATCTCGGGTTTGGAGGGTGTTGAATGGCAGGCTTAATATCAAGACGATATGCGGAAGCTCTCTTTCAGTTGGCTGTGGAAAAGGACTGCGTAGACAAATACGACAGTCAGGTCAGATTGGTACGTGACGCGCTTTCATGCGACAGCGAGGTCATGAGGGTGATAAATAACCCGCAGATAAGCTCCGATGTGAAGCTCAATATACTCATCTCTGCATTCAAGGACAGTGCAGATGATGATATTCTGGGGCTTCTGAGCGTTGTTTTCCGTAAAAACAGGGAAGGTGAGCTTACAGATATTTTAGATACATTTCTCTCCAAGGTCAGGGATCACAAGGGCTTTATCACGGCGGAGGTCGAAAGCGCCGCTGCCCTTGACGATAAAAAACTGGAGCAGATAAAAAATAAATTGTCCGACAAATTGAATAAGCAGGTTGAAATCGAGGCTAAGGTCGTGCCCGAGCTTATAGGCGGTCTTAAGATAACCGTAGGCGGTCAGGTGATCGACAGCAGTATCAGAAGCCAGATCGATTCTATGAAAAAGGTACTTAACGAAATTCAGCTTGCGCAGTAAAGGAGTGTAACCCAATAATGAATATCAGACCCGAAGAAATCAGTTCCGTTATAAAGGAACAAATAAAGAGCTATCAAACAGAGCTTAATGTGTCTGAAGTCGGTACGGTTATACAGGTAGGCGACGGCATCGCCAGAGTTTACGGCCTTGAAAATGCCATGAGCGGTGAGCTTTTGGAGTTTGAAAACGGCGTAATGGGCATGGCGCAGAATCTGGAGGAGGACAATGTCGGCGTTGTTATCCTCGGTTCGGATATGGGTATAAAGGAGGGCTCTACCGTTAAGCTTACGGGAAAGGTCGCTTCTGTGCCCGTAGGCGATGCTATGATAGGCAGAGTTGTGAACGCTTTGGGAAGCCCCATAGACGAAAAGGGTCCCATAGTTACAGACAAGTCCAGACCTATCGAGAGAGTTGCCCCCGGTGTAATTACGAGAAAGGCAGTTAATGTGCCCCTGCAGACAGGCATTAAGTCTATAGATGCCATGGTACCCATAGGCAGAGGTCAGAGAGAGCTTGTCATAGGCGACCGTCAGACAGGCAAGACCGCTATCTGTATAGATACCATTATCAATCAGAAGGGCAAGAATTGTTTGTGCATATATGTGGCTATCGGTCAGAAGGCTTCTACCGTTGCCAGAATAGTCAAAAGCCTTGAGGATGCGGGCGCTATGGACTACACAACCGTAGTTTCCGCAACGGCTTCCGAGTCCTCTACGCTTCAGTACATTGCTCCCTACGCAGGCGTAGCCATAGGCGAGGAATGGATGGAGGCAGGCAAGGATGTGCTCATTGTATACGATGATCTTTCAAAGCATGCCGTTGCCTACAGAGCAATGTCACTGCTTCTTAAAAGACCGCCCGGACGTGAGGCATATCCCGGCGATGTATTCTATCTTCATTCAAGACTTCTCGAGCGTTCCGCAAGAATAGATGAAAAGTACGGCGGCGGCTCTATCACCGCTCTGCCCATAATAGAAACACAGGCAGGCGATGTTTCGGCATATATTCCCACCAACGTTATTTCTATCACGGACGGTCAGATCTTCCTTGAGAGCGAGCTTTTCAACTCTGGCGTTCGTCCTGCCATAAATGCAGGTCTTTCGGTTTCGAGAGTAGGCGGTTCCGCTCAGATAAAGGCTATGAAGAAGATAGCAGGTCCTATCAGAACGGAGCTTGCGCAGTACAGAGAGCTTGAGAGCTTCTCGCAGTTCGGTTCGGATCTTGACAAGGATACCCTTGAAAGACTTAATCACGGCAAGGTCATAGTTGAGATACTTAAGCAGCCTCAGTACAAGACTCTCTCGGTTGAGAAGGAGGTCATCATACTCTATGCCGTTACAAAGAAATATCTTGACGACATCGAGGTAGACAGAATACTTGACTTCGAGACACAGTTCTTTGACTTTATGGAAAAATATCACAACAGTGTGCTCACTTCAATTGCCGAAACAAAGGAAATAGGCCCCGAGGCAGAGAAGGAGCTTGTACAGGCGATAGAGGATTTCAAGAAGGAATTTAACAAATAGCGAGGTGATATTATGGCATCAATGCGTGATATAAAGCGCAGAATAAAAAGTGTCAGCAGCACCCAGCAGATCACCAAGGCAATGAATCTGGTCGCCAGTTCAAAGCTCAACAGAGCCAAGGCAAGATTCAACGACACAAAGCCCTTCTTTTCTGCTACACAGCGCGTCATAGGCAATGTTGTGAAAGGCAGTAAGGGCATATCGAGCATATTCATGCGCGAGAGCGAGGGCAAGAAGACTTTGGTCGTTGTGGTAACGGGCGACAGAGGACTTTGCGGAGGCTATAATTCCAATGTATGCAAGACGGGAATGGAGATCATATCAAAAAAAGCGGACGCTTGCGTAATAGCCGTAGGCAACAAGGCGAGGGAATTTTTCAGACATAAGAATGTCAGGATAGCCGAGGCCTACAGGGATGTTTCGGAAAAACCAAGCTACAGCGAGGCTTATACCATAGGTCAGAAAATAATTGATATGTATGAAAAAGGCGAAGCGGACGAGGTTTACTTTGTATATACCGAGTTTATAACAACTCTTACAAACGAGCCAAAGGCTATAAAGCTTCTGCCCCTTGATCCCGAGGACTTTAAAGGTGATGACAGCGAGCCTCACAGCAGCACATTGACTATATATGAGCCTGATGAAGAGGCAGTATTGGATTATGTTATTCCAAAGTATATTAACACCGTTCTGTTCGGCGGTATGGTAGAGTCGGCAGTATGTGAGCTCAGCTCGCGTATGACGGCTATGGATTCCGCCACGGAAAACGCCGCTGAAATGATCGAACACCTCAATCTGGTGTACAACAGAGTAAGACAGGGCGCCATAACACAGGAAATTACAGAAATAGTAAGCGGAAGCAATGCTTTGGAATAGGAGGAGTGAAATAATGGCACAAAATAATGTCGGCAAGATAATTCAGATTATCGGCGCCGTATTGGATATCAAATTCTCCGGCGGAAACCTGCCTGCGCTTAACAATGCCATAGAGATAAATGCAGACGGCAGAAAGATAGTTGCGGAGGTTGCTCAGCACCTCGGCGATGATATTGTTAAGTGTATAGCAATGAGCTCTACGGACGGCCTCAAAAGAGGTATGGAGGCAATAGACACAGGCGCCCCCATAAGCGTGCCCGTAGGCAAGGAAACGCTCGGCAGAATGTTTAATGTAACAGGCGACCCCATTGACGGAAAGGAAGCCCCCGTTACGGAAGAAAGATGGTCTATACACAGGGGAGCACCCAGCTTTGCAGAGCAGAACAACTCCGCTGAGATGCTCGAAACGGGTATAAAGGCTATCGACCTTCTCTGCCCCTATTCAAAGGGCGGTAAGATAGGTCTTTTCGGCGGTGCGGGCGTTGGCAAGACAGTCCTTATTATGGAGCTTATCACAAATATAGCTACAGAGCATCAGGGCTATTCCGTTTTCAGCGGTGTCGGCGAGAGAACAAGAGAGGGCAACGACCTCTATTATGAGATGCAGGAGTCAGGCGTTTTAAAGCAGACCGCTCTTGTATTCGGTCAGATGAACGAGCCTCCGGGAGCCAGAATGAGAATTGCTCTTACGGGTCTTACCATGGCTGAGTATTTCAGAGATAAGGCAAAGCAGGACGTGCTTTTGTTCATAGACAATATTTTCAGATTTGTACAGGCAGGCTCGGAGGTGTCCGCGCTTCTCGGCCGTATGCCTTCAGCCGTAGGCTATCAGCCTACGCTTGCAACGGAGCTTGGTACTTTGCAGGAGAGGATCACATCCACAAAGAACGGTTCAATCACATCGGTACAGGCTGTTTATGTGCCTGCCGATGACCTTACGGACCCTGCTCCGGCAACTACATTTGCCCACCTTGACGCCACCACCGTTTTGTCAAGAGCTATAGTTGAGCTTGGTATTTATCCTGCTATAGATCCTCTTGAATCTACATCGAGAATACTCGATCCTCAGGTAGTGGGCGAGGAGCACTATGATGTTGCAAGACGTGTGCAGGCTATTTTACAGAAGTACAAGGAGCTTCAGGACATCATAGCCATTCTCGGTATGGATGAGCTTTCCGAGGACGACAAGATAGTCGTTAACAGAGCCAGAAAGGTACAGAGATTCCTTTCTCAGCCCTTCCATGTTGCGGAGAACTTCACGGGCTATCCCGGTCAGTATGTACCCGTTTCGGAAACTATCAGAGGCTTTAAGGAGATACTTGACGGCAAGCACGATGATATACCCGAGGGCTTCTTCCTTAACTGCGGAAAGATAGACGACGCTGTTGAAAAATACCGCGGCTCCAATAAGTAATAAGGGGTGATTTTATGGCAAATAAGCTGTCCCTTAAAATTATAACGCCCACCCGAAATATGTTTGAGGGCGAGGTCGATATGGTAGTTATGAGGACCAAGAGCGGTGATGTGGGTATACTTCACGGTCATCAGCCCATGGTAACCGTTTTGGATTACGGCGTGCTCACTATCAAAAATGACGGTGAGGACAGACAGGCGGCTGTGCTCGGAGGCTTTGCGGAGATAAGCTCGGAGGGTATGTCCGTGCTTACGGATGCCGCAGAGTGGTCAAACGAGATCGATGTTGTGAGAGCGGAGCAGGCCAAGGAAAGAGCGGAAGCAAGGCTCAAGACGGTACAGGCTAACATAGATGTCCAGAGAGCGGAGCTTTCTCTTAAGAGAGCGCTTGTTAGGCTCAGTCTGGGCGGAAGAAAATAATAATGTATTTTTAAATAAGAGCGGTGCGTTTTTGATACCGCTCTTATTTTATGCTTTTGCATATTTATTCATAAAATGAATAAAAAATGAAAAAATTTTTCATACATTTTGCTTTATTTCTTGACTGTACAGTAAAAATTTGGTATCATTACATTAAATAATTTATTAATATAAGGAGGAATTTTACAATGAAAAAATTTTTAAGCTTGCTTCTTGCAGGTACAATGCTCTTTTCAATGGCAGGCTGCGGTGCAGCCGAGGAGCCCGCTGCCGATAACGGCGCAGGCGATGCTGCCGCAGAGGACAGCGCTGCTGTTACAACGGTTCAGGACGGTCTTCTCATATGGGGCACAAATGCCGAATTTGAGCCTTATGAGTACATGGAGGGCGACACCGTTGTAGGTATTGACGCAGAGATAGCAGACGCTATCGCAGCAAAGCTTGGTCTTACCGCACAGGTAGAGAATATGGACTTTGACGCTATCGTTCCCGCCGTTACAACGGGCAAGGTAGACATCGGTCTTGCAGGCATGACAGTTGATGAAGACAGACTCAAGAATGTAAACTTCTCAACACCCTATGTTGAGGCAGGTCAGGCTATAATAGTAAAGGACGGCTCCGACATTGCTTCCGTTGCAGATCTTTCGGGCAAGGTAATAGGCGTTCAGAGAGGCACAACAGGCGATGAGTATGTATCCGATGATGCAAACGGCGTAGGCGCAGCAAGCATCGAGAGATATGCAAACGGTCCCGATGCCGCTCAGGCTCTTCTTACAGATAAGATCGATGCTGTTGTTATAGACAACGAGCCCGCAAAGAAGCTTGTTGCAAATGCAGACGGTCTTGTTAAGCTTGATGAAACTCTTACATCCGAGCAGTACGCCATAGCTATATCAAAGGACAACACAGCTCTTCTTGACGCTGTAAACAATGCCCTTGCAGAATTAGAGGCAGACGGCACGCTTCAGACTATATTTGACAAGTATCTCAATACCGAAGAATAATATCACTGTAGAATGATCCATATAAAAGGGTGTGCGCGTCACACCCTTATTTTGAGGTAAATTTATGTTAGACATTATTTATAAAATACTTGCTTTTTTCACCTCCGATGCCACGGCTGACAGGTGGTTCGAGCAGATATACGACAATTTCATAAAGGACGACAGGTGGACATGGCTTTTAAACGGTCTGTGGGTGACACTCCGTCTTACATTTTTTGCATTTATTTTCGGCTTCCTTTTAGGCCTTATAATTGCCATTATAAGAGTGAGCCACGACAAACGGGTAGTTATGCCCCGTCAGAGCTTTTTGCAGAGGCTCGGAGGCATAATACTGGGTATACTCAATACAATATGCAAGATATATCTAAACATCATACAGGGCACGCCTACCATTGTGCAGATAATGATAATTTACTTTGTTATACTTGCAAGCTCCACAAATAAGATAGGTGTTGCCATACTCGGCTTCACTATCAATTCCAGCGCATACGTTGCCGAGATAATAAGAGGCGGTATAAACGGCGTGGATCAGGGACAGATGGAAGCAGGCAGGAGCCTTGGTTTCGGCTACATACCCACAATGATATTCATCATCATACCGCAGGCTTTGAAGAGTGCGCTTCCCGCACTTTGCAACGAGCTTGTGGTGCTCTTGAAGGAGACCTCCGTTGCCAGCATGGTAGCGCTTCAGGACCTTCTTGCCGCGGCAATGCTCATAAGGGGCAGAACGGCAAACGCCTTCCTTCCTCTTATTGCGGCCGCAATAATCTATTTTGTTATAGTTTCTATTTTAAGAGCTGTTTCTGCAAGGCTTGAAAGGAGGCTGAACTCAGGTGACAGATAATAAAACTCCGCTCATAAGAGTTGAAAATCTAACAAAGCAATTCAGCACAACTACCGCTCTTGACAATGTAAGCAACAATATATACAACGGCGAGGTAGTTGTTGTCATAGGTCCCTCGGGTTCGGGCAAGTCCACATTTTTGAGATGCCTCAATCTCCTTGAAGTGCCTACGGACGGCAGGATCTATTTTGAGGGTACGGACATAACGGACCCCCACAACAACATAAATAAGCACAGGCAGAAAATGGGTATGGTTTTTCAGCATTTCAATCTTTTTCCGCATATGACAATACTCAGAATCCTCACCATAGGTCCCATGAAGCTTCTTAAAAAGAGCAGGGAAGAGGCCACAAAGAAGGCATTGGAGCTTCTGGACAGGGTAGGGCTTGCCGACAGGGCAGAATCTTATCCCAATCAGCTTTCGGGCGGACAGAAGCAGAGAGTTGCCATTGTGCGCGCGCTTTGCATGGAGCCGGACGTTATGCTTTTTGACGAGCCGACATCCGCTCTTGATCCCGAAATGGTGGGCGAGGTGCTCGATGTTATGAAGATGCTTGCTTTGCCCGTGAGGTCGGCTCAAGAGTCATATTTATGGAGAAGGGCAAGATAATAGAAGAAAATGAGCCCAAGGAGTTTTTTGAAAATCCCAAGAGCGAAAGACTTAAGAACTTCCTCAATGTGGTGCTTTAGTATTGACAAATGCTTTTAAAGCATTTATAATAATTATAAATAATTATATTGCAGGGGTACCTAATCATGGTTGAGAAACACCCTTTGAACCTGGCGGTTAATACCGTAGTAGGGAGCAAAAACGAATTTATGGCGTTCGGCTTTTGCCGGACGCTTTTTTTATCAAAAGGTCAGTCCTGCATTTATCATTTCAAGCGGAGGTAAAAATATGAGAAATTATGCTACACAGATGGACGCGGCAAAAAAGGGCATTATCACAAAGGAAATGGAAACAGTCGCCAAGAAGGAATACAAAACTCCCGAGCAGATAAGGGAGCTTGTGGCAAAGGGCACTGTCTGTATACCTGCCAACATCAACCATACAGCTCTTGACCCCGAGGGCATAGGCGAGGATATGCGCACAAAGATAAATGTAAACTTAGGCATTTCGGGCGACTGCAAGGACTATACCATGGAAATGAACAAGGTAAAAATGGCTATAGAATACGGCGCAGAGGCTATAATGGATCTGAGCAACTACGGCAAGACAAACACCTTCAGAAAGGAGCTTGTCGCCATGTCTCCTGCCATGATAGGCACAGTGCCCATGTATGACGCCATAGGCTATCTCGAAAAGGACCTTATGCAGATAACGGCAAAGGAATTTCTGGAGGTAGTGGAAGCCCATGCCAAAGAGGGCGTTGACTTCATGACCATTCACGCAGGCATAAACAAGAGGGCAGTGGAGGCCTTCAAGAGGGATAAAAGAAGGATGAACATTGTTTCAAGAGGCGGTTCTCTCCTCTTTGCGTGGATGGAGATGACGGGCAATGAAAATCCCTTCTATGAATTTTATGACGATGTGCTTGAAATACTCAGAAAATATGATGTTACCATTTCTCTGGGCGATGCCTTGAGACCCGGCTGCAATGACGATGCCACCGATGCGGGACAGATAGCGGAGCTTATAGAGCTTGGCTATCTCACAAAGAGAGCTTGGGAAAAGGATGTTCAGGTAATGGTAGAGGGCCCCGGACATATGGCTATTGACGAGATAGCGGCAAACATGAAGCTTCAGAAGAGACTATGCCACAATGCGCCCTTCTATGTTCTCGGACCCATAGTTACGGATATTTTCCCCGGCTATGACCATATCACCTCCGCAATAGGCGGAGCCATAGCGGCTTCAAACGGCGCGGACTTCCTCTGCTATGTTACGCCTGCCGAGCATCTCAGACTTCCCGATGAAGCCGATGTAAAGGAAGGCATAATAGCAAGCAAAATAGCAGCTCACGCAGCGGATATAGCCAATAAATACCCTCACGCAAGGGATATTGACAACGCTATGTCGGACGCAAGACACGCCCTCGACTGGGAAAAGATGTTTGAGCTTGCCGTTGACGGCAAAAAGGCAAGAGAATACTACGAAAGCGTTCCCCCTGCAGAAAGACATACCTGCTCAATGTGCGGCAAGATGTGCGCCGTAAGAACCACCAATATGATACTCGACGGCAAAAAGGTAGAATTCTGTAAAGAGGACGGCAGCTGCTGATAAATCGATAAGGATAAGGCTGTCCGGCTTGTGCTGCAGGGCGATATTCTTCCGCCCTGCCGAAATGTGCGAAGAAGTATGACCACGCCCGTCTTATCGATTTCCCCGCTCGCTTAAACTATGCTCGCTTAGGAAATGATAATGACGGGCTTTTGGGTTTTGGCGCAAAGCTAGGCAGAACCTATCCCTTTAATTGTAGGGGCGTGCCTTGGTTGCATGGGCGAGCAGTTTTGCGAAGCAAAACGACCAGCCATTGCACGCCCGTTTACTGAGCCATTTGTAAATACTATAAAATTTTGCTACTCCCTTGCCTGTAGGGGCGACTTGTAGTCGCCCGCAATTACCCAATCGAAGTGGCCCCGCCTATAGTAAATCTGTATTGCCTTTCCCGTAGGGGCGTGCATTGCTCGCTCGCATTAAAGTCGGCAACTTATTTAATTCTCTGCAGCAAATCAAATAACAACAAAAAAGCTGAAGCAGCTTCAGCTTTCCTCGCACAAAAACTTTGTATATACATAAAAAACTATCAAAACCGGAAAAAACACAGTCATTAATAAATATTCAAAAATGTCGATATAAAAGCACTGCCTTTTTTAGTATTTCTCAACTATTATATGCCTTCATAAACACCTGTTTCTTTTATGCACTTGCCTCATAGGTGTAAAAATTAATGTTACACAACGGCGATTTATTTATCCTTCTCTCTGTATACAATTTCAGACAATGCAAGCATTACTCTTTTTACCATTATATCTGTTTCAATGTGCATATATTTTACAATATATTCCGCATCGGTTTTTTCAAAAATGTCTATCTTGCCGTTTTGGTAAACCTCTTCAGCTATTTCTTCTATTAAATGGGGCATGTCTCTTTTGATTATTTCATTAATTTTATCTTTCATTTTTATCCTCCGTTTGCCCCTTCTGCACGAAATAAATATATCAATAATATGACAAAAAGTAAATACTATAACAGAATTTTTTTGAACTAAAATACAACTTTTTGTATTTTAAAGTTTTAATTATATATTTCAGAGCAAAAACACCATGTCTACTTTAATATATAAACTGCAATTTACTTTTTTTGTATGTTCATCCTTTCTCCGCGTAACATCCCAAAAGGGCGTTGCAAAATCTCCATAATATGATATAATACAATTAACGGAGGTGATATTTATGTGCAAGCTTGTTACTATGGATGTAAACGGGAAAAAAATAAAAGTAGCAGATATTAAACAGGAATACATACAAAACATAGTTGACTGTATTCCGTTATGTGACAAAATAGAAAAGGTTGTATTGTTTGGTTCGGCGCTTGAAACCAGATGTAATGAAAGCTCTGACATAGATATTGCTGTTTTTGGCAGACTGCCGAAATGCAAAATGTATGCTTCAAAAGATTATTTGGCATTCATAGACAGCATATTTGCATACGACTCAAAGAAAAAAACTTTTCAGGATTATGATATATTATACTTCAATTCGGACAAACTCCCGAACAGTCAGATCTTAGGCAGCATAGCCGAAGGTGAAGTTTTGTTTGAAGGAGGATTATCATAATGAGCTATATAAAGTTGGCAAAAATGGATTTGAGTGTCGCAAAAAATATTCTTGATGTTTACAGGGATACAAAAGAAAAAGAAGCAAAAAATATAGCCGCTTTTCATATACAGCAAGCGATAGAAAAGCTTATAAAAGTGCAAATATATAATTCCGGTGTAAACTACAATAATTACAAAATATACACACACAACATACGGCAATTGATAAAGTACGCAACAGAAGAATTAGGCATTGACATAGGTGTGCCTAAACTAATAAAAGATAACGCATTGCTTATTACTGATTGGGCAGTCGAAGGCAGATATGATATTCATTTTACAATAAACATAAGAACATTGGAGAATACATACAATGAAACCTATTGTTGGTATACGGAATTACAAGAAAAAAGTAAAAAACTTAAATGGAAGTTTTGATATAATGAAAACAAAAATACAGTCAAATTTTTAAATACAAATTTCCTTTAAGAATTTGTGCACAACTGACAAATTTTTACAATTTTATTTGTTAACGCATACAAAAATATAAAATTTAAAAAATTATTATTGCATTTATTTGTTTAGCATGTTAAAATTATTATGTTGCAACAAATTGTATGTTTCGACAGACAATTTGTATTAAAAAAACAATATTTATAGAGGAGAAATTTATGCTGCAGAAAAAGAAAAAGGGGCTCACAAAAGCGTTACGCGGTAATTTCGGCTTTACGCTTGTAGAGGTTATTGCTGTGCTTGTCGTTATATCTATTTTAATGTGCATTTCTGCGCCCTCCGCTCTCGGGTACTTAAAAAGGGCAGGAAATACTGCCGTTATTGCCGAATGTAAAAGCGTTGTCGAAGCCGGTATGCTAGTTTTGAGCGAGAGGACATCTTTATATACATCTATTACCTCCGATGAAAAAAAAAATAAAAGAGCTCTCGGGTGCGAAAGGCAGTATAACGGCGATAAGAGGCGGAGAAAAGGATGTCGTTGATTACATGGAATATACGGGCAGGAACGGTATGACCGTTATATATGACAACGGCGAATATTCCCTGAAAGACAGCTCGGACAGTGACACGGAAGATAATAAAAATGATACTGAAAACGAAAAATCGACCGAAAGCAGCAAGGAAAACGGTGATGAAAAACCCGAAATTTTAACAAAGGAAGCTGTAACAGAAGAAGCAACAACCGAGGAAACCACATTCTCAACCATAAAGATAAGAGATATGAGCGGTGATGACCATTATATTTCTAGCAATGCGATTTCATGGGAAAGCCTGAAAGCTGACAAAAATGCAGTTCTTAAGCCCGGAAATGTATATCGGCAGGGCAATATGTTCTATGTCTGTATTGCGGATGAGGATGTGGATATATCCAATGCTGAAAATATTTCGGATGTGAATAACGGTGTGCTGGTTAACATAAGCGAAAGTACAACAATGTACACCGATTGCTATATGCGCAGTCTGGAGCATGATTTCCCCGATGTCCCATCAGTAGGAGAAATGAAGTATTCGGGCGATGAAGGCTCAGAGGAATATTACATATGCAAGAAGCTTCACCCGGATCATAAACATCAGAATCTAAGCAGTGTTTACTATGAAGAAGATATATGGAAGAAGATAGATAAAAAATATTTTTATAAGGGGTAAAATAAGGCTGTGCAAAGATAACGCACAGCTTTTATATTTAAGTACGGCATACCTGCTATAGCCCATTCATAGTGCTTGCCCTTGTGATGATTCTTCCTGCGCTGAAGTTTACCGGTACAAGCGCAGGTATGGTATAGGGTAATCTATACGACTTCATAACAACAGGCTATAAATTATAGCTCATTTTAAAACCCTCTTTTTAATACAGCTCTATCCTTATTTTTGCGCCGTTATCATTTTTTATTTCAAAATTCCCGCCGTGAGCCTTTATTATCCTATAAGCCATAGGAAGTCCCATGCCGTGAGCGGAGCAGGGCATTTCTGCAATGCTTTCTATGATCTCATCGGGTATGCCTCTGCCATTGTCCGCTATCTCCAGAACAGTCGCCTCGGCTCTTGTATACTGTGTTATCCTTATTCTGCATCCGTCTTGGTTGTGCTGTATGCTGTTGTTTATAATGTTATATATTGCCCGCTCCATGAGCATCTCGTCTGCGGTAACGGTTGATTTTTCGTCTTTTAATTCCAACTCTATATCACATTTTTCGGCTATACCGCTGTTTATTATGTCGGTCATTATATGCCTTAAAAGAGGGCATATTTTTATTGCTTTCTTGTCCGAGGGCTGCATATCATATTCCAAGGATGATATGAGATTCATGTCCTCTATGAGCTTTTTTATTTTCATTCCCTGCGCCGTTATGACCGACGCTTTTTTCTTTGCACCCTCGTTAAGGCTGTCGGAGTGTGAGATTTCTTCGGATTTTCCTATTATTACGGAAAGGGGCGTGCGTATATCGTGGGATATGCCAGCTATCCAGTTTGCTCTTGCGCTGTCCCGTGCAGAGAGCTTTTTATTTTTTCGCTCTATTGCCTCGGAGGTTCTGTTTATGTTTGCTGAAATTTCTTTGAATATACCACGCTCCTTAAGACTTACGGGTCTTTCATAGCGCAGGTCGCTTATGCCGTTTGTAAGAGTACGCAGTCTTCTGTACAGCTTTATTCCAAACAAAAAAGCCAATACCGCCGCAAAGCAAAGATTTATGAAAAGTATAAAGATAATTCTTTGTGGCAGAGTATCAAACCACTTTTCGGAATATACCATATGATATTTTCCGACTGCATTTTTAGGCATACCTAAAACCAGAAGCCCGTAGTCCTCCGTGCGCACATATACGGGATAATCATTCAGAAACCATCGTGTCATTCGGGCAATGTCGTTTAGGGAATAGCTTTCGGGTATGTCATCGGGCTTGTTCTGCGACCACACGATGTTCCCGTTTTCGTCTATCAATATGCACCAATATCCGGAGGGAAGCACAGCTTCATTCAGTTCAAAACCGCTGTCTGTTTCAATCAGCTTTTCGCTTATCAGAGCCAGAGTTTTTCTCGGCAGTTTTTCGCCGTCCGTATCGCTTTCTATATAAGCATATCCCATAAAATTGATAAACAGCAGTATAACTGCAATTACAGTTGATATAAGAGTGAAGTATATAAATATTTTAATGCTTGTCTTATTCATCTTTTATCACCAGCTTATACCCCAAGCCCTTTACCGTTATTATATGCCTCGGCTTTGACGGCTCCAGCTCTATTTTCTGGCGCAGCCGTCTTATATGCACCATAAGCGTATTTTCATAGCCGTAGTATTCCCCGCCCCAGGCAGCCATACACAGCGCGTCAGCAGTTACTATCTTGTTTTTGTTCTCCCACAGCTTTTTAAGGAGTATATATTCCTTAGCCGTGAGCGGTATTTCCTTGCCGTTTTTGTCCGCGACAGCCGATTCCAGATCGACCGTAACACCCGATAATGTTATTTTTTCCTTTGCCTCCGATACAGCGTACACACGCTTTAATACTGCCGTCATCCTAAGTATAAGCTCGTCTGCCAGAAACGGCTTTACTATATAGTCGTCAGCTCCAAGTCCAAGCCCTCTTATTTTGTCGCTGCCTTCTCCACGCGCAGTCAGAAAAATAACGGGGGCATCGGAGATCTCTCTCAGGTCTTCAAAGAGCGAAAAACCGTCCTTGTCGGGCAGATTGACATCCAGAATATACAGCGCAATTTTCTGCTCTCCCGCGATCTTAAGTGCATCCCTTCCGCTATATGCCGTGTAAATGTTGTAAAAGCCTTTCCCGAACAGCATTTCAGACAGCATATCCGTTATTTCCTTTTCATCGTCTGCTATGAGAATTTTTTTGTTTTTCAATTCCTGCATATATATCACCTATTTTATTTTAGCACAATATATTTTTGTTTTAAAGCGGATAATAATATATTTAAGCTTGTTTTAAGGTTAATTTTATTGTGATGAAAGGACGATATGCCATAATAATTTCATAAAACCTTGAAAGGAGAATTGCTATGAAGAATATAGTTAAAACAAAAGGACTTACAAAGAGCTACAAGGGCGCTTGCGTTGTCAATGATGTTGACATGAATGTAAGGGAAGGACGCATATACGGCTTTCTGGGGCCCAACGGTGCAGGCAAGACCACTACATTGAAAATGCTTCTTAGCCTTGTACGCCCCACTGCGGGAGAAATTGAAATAATGGGACAGCCTCTGTCGGCAGGCACAAGAATACATATACTCAGGAATATAGGCTCTCTCATAGAATCGCCGTCATATTACGGTCATCTTACGGGTGAAGAAAATCTGCGTATACTCGCCGCCGTTCTGGATGTGCCAAAAAGCAATATTGAAAAGGTACTGCAGATAGTCAGGCTCGATAAACAGCAGGGCAAGAAGACTTCGGCTTATTCGCTCGGTATGAAGCAAAGGCTTGGGCTTGCCGGCGCTCTGCTTGCTTTCCCCAAGCTCCTTATTCTGGACGAGCCTACAAACGGTCTTGACCCCTCGGGCATACAGGAAATGCGCGAGCTTATAAAGTCGTTCCCCGGGCAGTACGGCATGACCGTTATAGTTTCAAGCCATCTGCTTTCCGAGATAGACAGAATGGCAGAGGATGTGGGAGTCATAGCAAACGGCAAAATGATGTATCAGGGCAGTCTGGAGGGCCTGCACAGCCTTGACAGAACAAAGTCGCTCGAAGAAATTTTCATTGACCTTACGGGGAGGGATCAAAGCCTATGATGAAGCTTTTAAAGTGCGAATTTATGAAAACCCGCCGGCGTTATGTGCTTTTGAGCGCGCTTGCCGTTACGGCGGTCATGCTCTGCTGGATATATCCCGATAATTACAATGAGGATTTCCTGCGTATGGCGTGGATGGGCTCTCTTTATGAGCTGCCTCTTGTCAACTCTATTTTTATGCCGCTGCTTTCGATAATTGTGGCGTCACGGCTATGCGATATTGAGCATAAAAACAATATGCTCAGACAGCTTGCCGTCTCGGAGGACAGAGGCAGAATATACGATGTCAAGCTTATTTACGGGCTTATGATAATGCTCTCATGTGTTTTCATAAGCTGGATAATGACTATAGCCTTCGGCTATTATGCGGGCTTCGGCGGAGCTGTGCCTATAAAGCTGTATATTCTGTATCTCCTCTTTACACTCACTCCCACCGTTGCTGTATACATATTTCAGCATATTGCCTCGCTTTGTTTCAAAAATCAGGCGGCCGCATTTTTCTCGGGCGTTATTGGTACATTTTTCGGAGTGTGCTCGATGTTTCTGCCTCAGCTTTCTACTCTCCGCAGTCTATTTATATGGAGCTGCTACGGAGCGCTGGACTTTGTGGGGCTTTTCGGCTGGAGCAAGGAAAACAGATACAAATTCGCTCATTTTGAGGTCGTGGGAATAGATTGGAGGTCGTTTGCCGTATTGGTATTCATATGCCTTGCCATGTATATTGCAGGGCGTGAATTTTTCAAAAGAAAGGAGCTTTGAATAATGATAATAAAATTGTTAAAAGCCGAAGGAATGAAGCTGAGGCGCTCGCCCGTTTGGCTTGCCTTCATAATAATGCCCATAGTTCCCGCTTTTCTGGGTACGGCAAATTATGTATATCAGAGGGCTATACTCACAAAGGAATGGCTGAGCCTTTGGACACAGCACACACTTTTTACGGACTACTTTTTCCTGCCCATAATGCTGGGTATATACTGCGCTTACCTCGCAAGGCTTGAAAATGCAGGCAACAACCTGAACAAGCTGTTTTCGCTGCCTGTAAAACGCACATCAATATTTTTTGCCAAATTAATAACAGCTGCCTCAATGCTTCTGTTGAGCTTAATATGGATATGCATACTGTTTGTGCTTTCGGGTTATACTGCAGGGCTTACAGATCCGCCGTGGCTTTCAATAGCGCAGTGGTGCGTTTTCGGTACACTTGGCGGAATGGTCATTGTTGCAATACAGCTTCTGTTATCCATGAATATAAAGAGCTTCGCTCTGCCTATTGCAATAGCCTTTGCGGGAGGTCTGTCGGGCTTGGCAGGGCTTGCGAAAAGTCTCGGACATATATGGGTATACTCCCTTTTGTCATACGGCATGAACGCAAATGCTCCGCAGGAGCTCGAAAAGAGCGGATACCTGCAGTTTGTGCTTGTATGTGTTGCGTATATAGTGTTGTTTACAAGCATAGGGGCAGCCGTAACGGCTAAAAAAGATGTGTGAAGGCAGAAAGGGAGGCTTTGCTTGATATAAATAATTACCCTTTCTCGCCGCAATTAGCCGGCCGAAATAGTTCTCGCCTGTTGTAAATCTGCACTGCCCTTGCCGTAGGGGCGTGCATTGCACGCCCGTTTACTGAACCATTTGTAAATACTATAAAATTTTGCTACTCCCTTGCCTGTAGGGGCGAACATTGTGTCAAGTAGCACATGGTTTACAAATTGTACAAGCACATCCTTTACACTTTTGCTGTTGTTCAGTATCATTA
>CANROO010000020.1 GCA_947632235.1 uncultured Clostridia bacterium | reverse complement strand
TGAGCAACAGAGGCAGAAATATATGTGTTCTGGATGAGCGCAATGAGATAAGCTCCACATTTATGGGCGTCAGTCAGATGGATCTGGGCGAAAGGACCGATGTCATTGTGAACGCAGGCAAGACGGAGGGCTTTGAAATGGCTCTCAGGGCGATGGCGCCAGATGTAATAGCCGTGGACGAAATAGGCGGAGAAGGGGATGTGTATTCCATAAAAAGAGCGCTCAACTGCGGTGTGGAGATAATAGCCACCCTCCACTCGGGCGATGAGGAGGATATGCTCAGAAAAGAGGATATTTCCTCTCTTGTGCGGAGCAGGGTGTTCGATACATATATATTCATGCGCAGGAATGCCAAAAGCAGGATAAGCAAAATATGCAACAGGGAGTTGGTGAGTATATGGCAGGAAAGATAATAGGCTCTCTGCTCATTCTTACAGCCTGCTTCTGTATGGGGTACAGGCTATCCATGCGCAGCGTATTAAGGCTTGAGGAGCTGGAGAGCATTAAAAGCGCCGTCATAAAGCTCGATTCCGCCTTGGAGTTTGACCGCCTCACATTCATACAGGCTCTTCGCCGTTCTGCCGATGTGGAAAGCGAGGGCTTTTTCAGAAGCGTATACACGGCGCTTAAAAATAACAACTCTATCAATACGGCATGGAAATATGCCTTTGAGGAAAATGCGCCGGATTCTTTTATGACGGATGAGGATATACGCAGGCTCTCTCTTCTGAGCGAGGGCTTCAGCAGTGCGGACAGCAGTATGCGCGAGCAGTGTGTAAGGGAGTGCATTGGCTACATAAATTCGCAGGCAGAAATTATAAAGCCCAAGCTTGAAAGAGATATAAAGCTTTACAGAAGCGTCAGCCTTACAATAGGACTTTTCATAGTACTGCTTCTTATCTAGGAGGTCAGCCATGGATATAAATATAGTTTTCAGGATCGCCGCCGTAGGCATACTTGTGTCCGTTATGAATCAGCTTCTCACGAGGGCGGGCAGGGACGAGCAGGCAATGCTCACAACGCTTGCGGGGCTTGTGGTGGTGCTCTACTGGATAATACAGTACATAAGCGATCTGTTCAGCGAGGTGCAGACGCTTTTCAGATTGTAGGTGAAGGCTTTGGATGTGTTCAGAATAGGCGTAATAGGGCTTACGGGCGCAGTGCTCGCCATATCCCTTAAGGAGGAGCGCACGGCAGGCTTTTTTGTTTCGCTTGCAACGGGCATGGTCCTGCTGTTTGTTATATTTCCGTATTTTAAGGATATATTCACATCCTTTTATGAGCTTGAAAATAACATAGGCATAAGTCAGCGCTATATAGGCGTTATGCTAAAGGCTTTGGGCATAGCCTATGTGTCCATGTTTTCGTCACAGCTTTGCAGGGATTTCAGTCAGAACAGCATTGCCGACAAAATAGAGCTGGGCGGAAAAATAATAATACTTATAAATACTATGGGCGTAATTACGGAGCTTATAGAAGAAATGCTGGGGTTCATAAGGTGAAAATTTCATTTGTTTTGCTCGTGTGTATATTTTTATTGCTTCCTCTTGATGTACGGGCGGAGGAATTTGACTTTGATGAGCTTGATTCCGTGGTTGAGGAAAAAACGGAGCTTTCGTTTGACAGGCTCATGTCTGAGCTCATGTCGGGCAGGGGAATATCGGATATATTAAAGGATAAGATGCTCTCCGTCATAAAGAATGATCTCTTTTCAAGCCGTGCTTACCTTCGGCTAATAGTGCTCATAGGCGTTATATCCGCCTTTATAAACATTGCCGCTCAGGACATACGCGACAAGAGCATAAGCGACATAATAGGTCTTATAGGGCGCATAATGATAATAGGTACTGCGGCGGCCTCCTTTAAAAGCTCCGTGGAGGTGCTCAGCTCGGCGGCGCAGGACATAACGGATGTTATAAACAGCGCGGTGCCGTTCATACTCATGCTTCTCACGGCATCGGGGAGCGCCTCGGCTATTGGGAGCGCAGGCATAATGTCGCTGGGCACTTCCATGACGGCTTCCGCAGTAAACGATGTCATAACGCCCGTTTTAGTGACTGCGGTGACACTGAGGCTTCTTAACATACTTTCAAAAAAACAGCTTCTGGACAAGCTTTCCTCTCTCTTTATGTCGGCGCTTTCCATGGGGCTTAAGGCATGTGCTTATTTTTTCGTTTTCCTTATAACATTTGAAAAAATAAGCGGAGGTATAATAAATAAGAGCGTAGGAGGCACATTCAAATCCCTTGTGAAGATGGTGCCCGTTATAGGCGATGTCATATCGGGCGCAGGTGATATAGCTTTGGGCACAGTGGGAGCCGTAAAAAACGGCGCAGGACTTGTGCTCACGGTCGTAATAATTATCATTTCCATGGCGCCTCTTTTACATATAGGCATAACGGCGCTTGCCTTCAGGTTCATAGCGGCTGTGCTTGAGCCCGTGTGCGACAAGCAGACCATAGACATAATAGACACCGTGGGCGAGGGGAATATGCTCATACTTTCGGCGCTTTTTATTATAAGCCTCATGTTCGTTGTGTCGTGCGCAATACTTATGTGCGGAGTGAGCTGAAATGGATATCATAAGAGAATATGCGGAGAAAATAACGATTTTTGTGATACTGGGCGCCTACATAGATGTGCTTATGCCGTCAAACAGCTATCGTAAATATATAAGGCTCATATTCGGGGCAATACTCATAAGCATAGTTACGGAGCCGTTATCCGTATTATTTGGAGGGTGAAAGGCTTGGATATACAAGGACTGTTGAAAAATAAAAAGAGCATGGGCATTCTTGCCGTACTTTTCATTGTGGGCGTAATGCTCATAATGGGAACGGACGGCGGAGCGGTGAAATATTCCGCTTCAACGGACAATGAAAACACAGCAGGCGAGCTTGACAAGAAGCTTGAAAGCATACTCTCGCGCGTGGAGGGCGCAGGCAGGGTGAAGGTGCTCATAAACTACAGGCAGTCGGGCGAGAAGATACTCGCTTACGACATGGAGAGCAACACACAGGAAAAGGACAGCAGCAAGGAAAACACATCTAAGAGCGAGGTGGTATATGACGGCAACAAAATGCCCGTTGTGCTCAAGGAATATATGCCCAAGGTAGAAGGCGTAATAATAGTCGCCCAAGGCGGAAACACAGAAAGCGTAAAAAAACAATTAATTGCAGGCACGGTGGCATTATTGGGAGTGGAGGAGCATAAAATAGAAGTATTAAAGATGAAGTAGGAGGTCATTATGTCTATCAAAAAAAATCATGTTATTATCACAGCGCTTGTTCTTATGATAGGAGCGGCAGGCTATCTCAACTATGTTGACAGCACTCCGGGCGATGTCAGCGAGGTAATGCTCACGGACGAGGGGGATATGGCGGCCGTGCCGGACGAGGTGGCGGTAAACGATGAAAATCCCGAAATACTCGGCGAGGCAGTACTTGAATCTACTTCCGCAGCCGATAAGGAGAGCTCCGATAAGAGTGCGGAGGAAGAGGATGCGGACACCGAGGAGGCGGCAAGTCCCGATGCGGGCACGGCTGTGTTCGTTAATTCTTCAAACGATTCCTCATATTTTGTTCAGGCTAAGCTTGACAGAGAGCAGTCGCGCACAAAGCAGAGGGATATGCTCAACGATATGCTCAACAACGAAAATATAGACGGCGACAAGAAAAACGAGGTCACTACAGCCATGCTTCAGATACAGCAGAGGATAGAAAAGGAAACAGCCGCCGAGGCCATGATAGAGGCAAAGGGTTTTGACGAGGTATATGTCAGGATAGATGACGACACGGTGGATGTTGTCGTTGACAAGGCAGAGCTCACCGATGCCGAAATAGCGCAGATAGAGGATATAGTAAAGAGAAAAACAGGTGTAGAGGCGGACAAAATAAGGATAACACCGCTAAAAAAATAAATATACATACCCCCGGGATGTCAGATATTGCCGAGCTATTCAAGCACGGCAATATTTTTGTGCCAAAATATTGAAAATTACTCTTTTATATTTGCCCGAAATGTGTTATACTATATTAAAAAGAAAAAGCTTTGATCCAAAGGAGGTAGTTTTAAATGAGATATGCAAGACCAAGAAAGCATTACCGCGCCGCAGAGCAGGAAGTAAAGGCGCACACGCTCAAGGGCACATTCATCCCCGAGGAGGACAAGCCTAAGCTGGCAGTCTGCGCAATAGGACTCTCCGTTATGGTTTTCCTTATGGGACTTTTCCTTGGTGCGGCCGCTAACGACTAAGCTATAAATAAATTAAAAAAACTTGTTTTAAAGAGCGGATAAAACCGCTCTTTTTAATACTGCATCAATTGTTTTTTCATAATTGCGTGATATATTATAATTAACGGACTAAGGAAGGCGGATATATATGGAAATAAGGGTACTGAAATATTTTTTGACTGTCGTTCGGGAAGAAAGCATAACAAAGGCATCGGAGGTGCTTCACATCACACAGCCCACGCTTTCACGCCAGCTTGCCCAAATGGAAGAAGAAATAGGCGTAAAGCTTTTTGAGCGCGGAGGCAGAAAAATAAGGCTGACAAATGAAGGTATGCTTTTGCGCCGCCGTGCCGAGGAGATACTCCAGCTTGTGGACAAAACGGAGCGAGAGCTTATAGAGCAGGAGGAGCATATAGAAGGCTATGTCAATATAGGCTGCGGAGAAATGGATTCGGTCAATATTCTTGCGGAGCTTTGCGGTGCCTTCCTCAAAAAATATCCCAAGGTGCGCTTTGATATGTACACTGCCACCGCCGATGTCATAAAGGAAAGGATAGAACGCGGTGTGGCCGATGTGGGGCTTCTGCTTGAACCTATAGAAATGGAGAGGTTTGAATTTATAAGACTTAAGCTTCGGGAACACTGGTGTGTACTAATGAATGCAGATGACCCTCTTGCCAAAAGGAAAAGCCTTTCCGTGAGCGAGCTTAAAGACCTGCCCTTATGCCTGCCGAGGCGTTTGAATGTCCGCAGTGAGCTTGCAAATCTGTTCGGCGATGATTTTAAGAATTTAAACATAGTATTTACGTCAAATCTCACTGTAAATGCGGCAGTCATAGCGCAGAAAGGTATTGCTTATCCCGTTATAGTAGAGGGCAACATATCCCTTTGGGACAAGGAAAAGATCGTAGGTGTTCCGCTTCTGCCCAAGCTTACGGCTACAAGCGTGCTTGCATGGAAACGCGAACAGCCCTTCGGCATTGCTGCGACAAAGTTTATAGAATTTTCAAAATGCTTTTTAGGCATAGATAACACATACAAATCAAGTATTTGATATATTTCATTAAAAAGCTTATAATGTAAACATAGGGAAGGCATGGCATATGTTGACTTGTGTTTACATTTTCTTTTTTTGAGAGGAGGTATCATATTTGTGGAGCTTGATATTCAGAGCCTTTTGGGTATAGGAATGAAGCCCGATGAGGCTGAAACGCTTTTGCGGTATAAAAACAGCGATGATGTCGTCCGCAGTCTGAGAGTTTTCCGCTCCCATATTTTGGAGGACATACATATCAGACAGCAAGCCTTGGATAAAATCGACTATATTATAAACAGACTGAAAAGAGAAATTATAAAATAAAAGCTTGGGATTTTTGAATTTATATTGACACACTGTCATAACAGTAAATTATAAACGGAGGTCATATTATGAAAAAAATTTTATCGGCACTTTTAACATTGATATTCTTTTGTATAGCGGCTGTTGCTGTAAATGCGGTAGACTCCGGCAGCGATATGACGATACAGCTTAAAATAAACAGTCCCGTCATGCTTGTAAACAATGAAGAAAAAAGCATTGACGAAAACGGTACTGTTCCCGTCATATTAAACAGCAGAACGCTTCTTCCCGTGCGCGCCGTAGTTGAGGAAATAGGAGGCAGCGTGGAATGGAACGCAGACACAAGGACGGTGGAACTGCAAAGCGGAGATAACAACATAAGGCTTGAAATAGACAGCACAACGGCTTATCTTAACGATGAACCTCATACTCTGGACGCTCCGCCGACCATTATAGGCGGAAGGACCATGCTCCCGATACGCTTTATAGCAGAAGGCTTCGGACTTGAAGTAAGCTGGGACGGCGCAGAGCAGACAATAACCCTTGTAAAAGGCTCCGATGTACAAAGTGAAAGCGCTTCACCTGCGGAGGCTGTAACGGAAGCTGCCACAGCCGAGGAAACAACGGCGCAGAATGACGGCAATATTCTTGTGGCATATTTCTCTGCAACCAACAACACAAAGGGCGTAGCCGAAAAAATTGCCGAGGCTGCGGGTGCAGACATATATGTCATCACTCCTGCCGTGCCTTATACCTCTGCCGATCTTGACTATAACACCGAGTGCCGTGCAAACAAAGAGCAGAACGATGACAGCGCACGCCCCGAAATTTCGGGCGCCGTTGAAAATATGGATAAGTACGACACTGTTTTCATAGGCTATCCCATATGGTGGGGACAGGCGCCCAAGATAATGTATACCTTTATGGAAAGCTACGATTTCAACGGCAAAACAGTAATTCCCTTCTGTACATCCGGAAGCAGTCCCATAGGCTCCAGCGCAGAAAATATGCATAGCCTTGCACCGGGTGCAGACTGGCTTGAGGGCAGACGCTTCAGCGCAGGCGCATCCTCCGATGATGTAAACGCTTGGATAAGCTCTCTCGGACTTGATTGAATGTTTGATCAAAAGGATATTTTTGCAATATTTATAGGCTAAGGAGGTTTTTTATGAAAATAGTTATAATAAAGGGCAGTCCGCACAAAAACGGCTCGTCAAATATGCTTGCGGGTCAATTTATAAAGGGCGCGGAGGAAAACGGACACGATATAACAGAGCTTGACGCAGCGCACATGGACATTCGCCCCTGCATAGGCTGTGATTTCTGCGGTATGAACGGAGAGTGCTCGCAGAAGGATGATAATTACCGCATAAGGGACGCTCTGCTCTCGGCGGATATGGCTGTTTTTGTGACACCCGTGTATTACTTCGGTATGTCAGCTCAGCTCAAAGCTGTTATAGACCGTTTTTACAGCTATACCATGAAGCTTTCTTCAAAGAACCTTAAAACGGCGCTCATAACGGCGGCGTGGGATTCAAATGCGGATGTCATGCCCTATATTGCGGAGCATTATAAAAAGCTCTGCCGATATATGCACTTTAAGGATATGGGCATGATACTCGGTACGGGCTGCGGTACGCCCTCCATGACGGCGGACAGCGTACATATGGAGGAAGCCTACAGGCTTGGAAAATCTGTATAAAAAGGAGCTAATAAATATGAAATATACAAAGCTTGGAAAATCGGAGCTGAATGTATCGCGCATTTGTATGGGCTGTATGGGCTTCGGCAATGCCTCTGAGGGACAGCACAGCTGGACTGTGGATGAGGAGCAGACAAGGCAGATAATAAAGCACGGCTTGGATATGGGCATCAATTTTTATGACACCGCCATAGTCTATCAGAACGGCACGAGCGAACAGTATGTCGGCAGGGCTTTAAGAGATTTTGCAAAGCGTGACGACTATGTTATAGCCACAAAATTCACTCCCAGAACACAGGAGGAGATAGACAGCAATATAAGAGGACAACGGCATATTGAGAACTACCTCGATCAAAGCCTCAAAAATCTGGGCATGGACTATGTCGACCTTTATATCTATCATATGTGGGATTACCACACGCCCATGGAGGAAATAATGGACGGACTTCATAGAGCGGTGAAGTCGGGCAAGACACGCTATATAGGCATTTCAAACTGCTTTGCATGGCAGCTTGCAAAGGCAAACTTTTTTGCCCGTGAAAACGGACTTACGGAATTTATATCAATACAGGGTCATTACAACCTCATAGCGAGGGAGGAGGAGCGCGAAATGGTGCCCTTCTGCAGGGATCAGAATATTGCGCTCACACCCTACAGCGCCCTTGCAAGCGGAAGACTTTCACGCCGTCCCGGAGAAAGCACAAAGCGCTTTGAGGAGGATTCATATGCTCACTTCAAATATGACAGCACGGCAGAGGCGGACGGAAAAATAATAAAGCGCGTAGAAGAGCTTTCGGAAAAAAGAGGCGTTTCCATGACGGAAATTTCTCTTGCATGGCTTCTGACAAAGGCAGATTCTCCCGTTGTGGGCGCAACAAAGCTCTCGCATGTGGACGGAGCCGTCAAAGCCGTTGAGCTTGAACTTACTGAGGATGAAATAAATTATCTCGAGGAGCTGTATGTTCCTCACGCCCTTGCGGGAGTTATGGCACAAAACGGCAAGCAAAAGGCAGGAAATGTGGTATAATAAGTAAAAAAGCTTAACATATGAAAGGAGAATGAATATGAAAAACAAAATAACACAGACGGCAGGCAGAGATCAGCTTGGAAGCTTCGCGCCCGACTTTGCGCATTTCAATGACGATGTGCTCTTCGGCGAAAACTGGAACAATGAGGATATAGACCTCAAAACACGCTGTATTATCACGGTCGTTGCCCTCATGTCATCGGGCATAACGGATTCGTCACTTACCTATCATCTTGAAAATGCCAAGGCTCACGGCGTAACAAGGGCTGAAATGGCTGCCATAATCACCCATGTGGGCTTTTATGCAGGCTGGCCTAAGGCCTGGGCTGTGTTCCGTCTTGCCCTCAATGTATGGAACGAAAAGGACGAGGCCCCCGGCGAAAAGGAAAAATATCAAAACACTGTACTTTTCCCCATAGGCGAGCCGAATGACGGCTTCGCGCAGTATTTCACGGGACAGAGCTATCTTGCGCCCGTTTCAAAGGAGCAGGTGGGCGTGTTCAATGTTACATTTGAGCCGGGCTGCCGTAACAACTGGCATATACATCATGCCGACAAGGGCGGAGGTCAGATACTCATCTGTGTCGGAGGCAGAGGATATTATCAGGAGTGGGGCAAGGAAGCCGTAGAAATGAAGCCCGGCGACTGCATAAATATCCCCGTGGGCGTTAAGCACTGGCACGGCGCAGCTCCCGACAGCTGGTTCTCACACCTTGCCATAGAGGTCCCCGGCGAAAACGGCTCCAACGAGTGGCTTGAGCCCGTAGATGATGAACAATATAATGTCTTGAAATAAGCCTCATTACCAAATAATTTTTTTACACACACTCTCCCGCTGTCATTAAACATCGCGGGAGATTTTTTCGCATGGATATTCCGCTCATAAGCATCTCTGTTTTATCAATGCGTCAAAAAGCCTTGCCATTATTTTTGTTTTCTGCTATAATATATCGGTGAGAATTTCAATTTAAATTTTATATATACGCAATAAAGGAGAAAAGCTATGAAACTGGGAATAGTAGGTTTACCTAATGTAGGAAAGAGCACATTGTTCAACTCTCTTGCAGGCGGCGGTGCGGAGTCTGCCAATTATCCGTTCTGCACCATAGACCCCAATGTGGGCATTGTGCCCGTGCCCGACAAAAGACTGGATGTTCTGGGGGATATGTATTCTACACGCAAGATAACCCCTGCAGTTATAGAATTTGTGGACATAGCAGGTCTTGTAAAGGGCGCAAGTCAGGGCGAGGGCTTGGGCAACAAATTCCTCTCTCACATAAGGGAGGTTGACGCCGTAGTGCATGTTGTCAGATGCTTTGAGGACAGCAATATTGTGCATGTAGATGCCGTTGTAGACCCCGTGAGGGATATTGAGACCATCAATCTGGAGCTTATGCTTGCCGATCTTGAGGTAGTGGACAAGAGAATAGCCAAAACTCAGAAGCAGGCTATGAACGATAAGTCGCTTGCAAAGGAGCTTGCAGTTTTGAAGGAAATAAAGTCCGCTCTCGAGCAGGGCAAAAGCGCCGCAAGCGTAGAGCTTTCAAGTGATGAGGACATCGCCTTTGCCGACAGTCTGGATCTGCTTTCAAGAAAGCCCGTGCTCTATGCCGCAAATGTGGGCGAGGAGGATATGGCAGATGACGGAAAAAGCAATCCCCATGTAAAGGCAGTCAGAGAGCTTGCCGAAAAGGAAGGCTCGGGCGTATTTGTCATATGCGCCAAGATAGAGGAGGAGATAGCCGAGCTTGAAAACGATGAAAAGCAGGAATTTCTTGCAGACCTCGGCTGTGAAACAAGCGGTCTTGACCGCCTTATAAAGGCAAGCTATGCTCTTCTGGGACTTATAAGCTACCTTACCGCAGGCGAAACGGAGGTCAGAGCCTGGACTATAAAGAACGGCACTAAGGCTCCGCAGGCTGCAGGCAAGATACATTCCGACTTTGAAAGAGGCTTCATAAGGGCAGAGGTAGTCACCTATGACGAGCTTGTAAAGCTCGGCTCCATAGCCGCCGCAAAGGAAGCGGGCGTGTATAGGAGCGAGGGCAAGGACTATGTTGTAAAGGACGGAGATGTCATTCTCTTCAGATTTAATGTATGATATTATAAAAAAGCCGGCGTAGAACGCGTCGGCTTTTTACATTACCCCAAGCTCAATATAAGCTCCTTCACCTCATCCAATATTCTTTTATCCTCTTTAAGCGTATAGGTAATATACGGTTCTCCGCCCGTATTTGTAAACAATATCCTGCCCTTATTCTTCTTTATGACACTCATGAGCTTTTCGCCGTCCACTCCGGCATCGGCTCTGAAATATATGAGCACCTTATCCCTCATATGCTTTACGCTCGAAGCTCCCAGCTTATGCGCAAGCGCCTTTATATAAGCGACCTCCAGCAGGTTATTTACAGCTCTGGGAATATCTCCGTATCTGTCCTCCAGCTCCTCCTGAACATCGTAATAGTCCTCTATGGAGGAAATAAGCGATATTTTTTTGTACATTTCAAGCTTCTGTTCCTCACTCGAAATATAGCTGTCGGGTATAAAAGCGTTGAGCTTTATATCTATGAGCGTTTCAAATTCGGGCTGTATCTCTTCGCCCTTAAGCTCCGTTACAGCCTCGCTTAAAAGCTTGCAGTACAGCTCATAGCCCACCGAATCCATGTGCCCGTGCTGTTCAGCGCCCAGCAGATTTCCCGCGCCTCTTATCTCAAGGTCCTTCATAGCCACTCTGAAGCCCGAGCCGAACTCCGTAAATTCCTTTATTGTCTGAAGTCTTTTCTCCGCCTCGGTGTTGAGCACCTTGTCCCTTGCATACATGAGATAGGCGTAGCTTGTTCTTGCGGAGCGTCCCACGCGTCCCCTCAGCTGATAGAGCTGACTTAAGCCCATTTTGTCGGCATCGGATATTATGATGGTGTTCACATTGGGAATGTCAAGTCCCGTCTCTATTATGGTCGTACACACCAGCACATCGTATTCCCCGGCTATAAATTCCATCATTATGTCCTCAAGCTCCCTCTGCGCCATCTGTCCGTGAGCGTAGGCAATGCGCGCCTCGGGTATGAGGTCTTGAAGCTTCCTTGTGACATCGGCAATGTTTGTTACCCTGTTGTGAAGATAATATACCTGTCCGTTCCTGGAAAGCTCCCTGTATATGGCGTCTCTCACGCTTCCCTCGTCATAGTCCATAACATATGTCTGTATGGGTATCCTGTCCTCGGGAGGCTCCGTAAGCACGCTCATGTCTCTTATTCCCGTAAGGCTCATGTGCAGAGTACGGGGTATGGGCGTTGCTGAGAGTGTGAGCACATTCACATTTTTTCTGAGCTCCTTCAGCGTGTCCTTGTGCCTCACGCCGAAGCGCTGTTCCTCGTCTATTATCACAAGTCCCAGATTTTTGAACGCCATGTCTTTGCTCAATATCCTGTGAGTGCCTATAACTATGTCCGTTCTGCCCTTTTTTAGGTTTTCGACAGTCTCCTTCTGCTGTTTGGTGCTTTTGAAACGCGAGAGCATCTCTATTGTAATGGGGTAGTTTTCCATCCTCTGCGTGAATGTGGTGTAGTGCTGACTTGCAAGTATTGTAGTCGGCACAAGATAAGCCACCTGTCTGCCGTCCTGGACAGTCTTGAAGGCTGCTCTTATGGCTACCTCCGTTTTGCCGAAGCCCACATCTCCGCACAGCAGTCTGTCCATCACCTTTCCTGCTTCCATGTCCTCTTTTATCTCGGCTATGGATGTCAGCTGATCCTCCGTCTCCTCATACTCGAAGTCCTCCTCAAATTCCTTCTGCCACAGCGTGTCGGGAGAATATTTGAAGCCCTGTACCTGCTGTCTTTGTGCGTACAGCTCCACAAGCTCTTTTGCGGATATATATGCCGCCTGCCTTGCTCTTGCCTTTGCCTTTTCCCAGCCTGTTCCGCCAAGTCTGTTGAGCTTGGGCTTTGTGGTCTCTCCGCCGATGTATTTCTGCACCATGTCCATCTGACTTATGGCAACATAGAGCACATCCTCCTTGGCGTAGCCTATTTTTATGAAGTCACGGCTCACTCCGTCCGTTATTATCTGCTCAATGCCTCTGAATATGCCTATGCCGTGGTTTTCATGCACGACATAATCTCCGGGCTTAAGGTCTGATATATTCTGTATAGCCGTGCCGTCGCTTCTTTTTTTGTTCCTTCTGTGCCTGCGCTTTTTCTCCTCGCCGAAGGCGTCCCTTTCGGTCAGCACGGCAAGTCTATCCTCCGTGTATTCGAAGCCGTGGGAAAGACTTCCCCTTGCTATATATACAATGCCCTTTTCAATCCCGGCATCCTCCAAGCTTTCTATATATACCGCCTTAAGCTCTCTTTCGTGAAGCTCCGAGAGTATTCTCATACAGCGCGAATGTCCGCCGGCAAGAAAAATGACCCTATAGCCGAGCTTACAAAGGGAGCCCATATCCTCCGCTATGAGGTTCATATCGTTTTTGACCAGCGCCGCGCTCTTTACCTTAAAGCTCACAAGCTCCTTCGGTCTGTAGTCCTTCATTGTAGACATAAGGCTTGTCATCAGCAAAGTCCTGCCGTGCTGTATTTTTTCCGATATTTCCTCGTAGGCATATATCATTTTAAGCTGTGAAGGGAACATACAGTCCTTTTCTATCCTGCTCTCTATGCTAGTCACAAATTCGCGCATAACAAAGTCGCAGTGCTCCCTCACCCTGTTTGGCTCGTCAACGAATATAAGAGGCTCGTCAAAGTAATCCAAAAGGCAGGCTGTTTCGTCATAGAGATAGCCCACATATTTTTCAACACCGCTGAAACTCTTGTGCGTGTTGAGCCTTTCTATAGTTTCCTCCGCCAGAAGCCTCAGCTTATCCGAGGGCCTTTTCATGGCTTCAAGCTCCGCTCTTATATTTTCCGAGGCCTTTTCTATATTTTCCTCGCCGTATACAAGCTCTCTCATGGGGAATACGGTCAGGCTTTTTGCTTTTTCAACAGACCTCTGCGAAACCGTGTCGAGAGTCCTCACGGAGTCCACCTCGTCGCCCCACAGCTCTATTCTGTAGGCAGTTTCCTCCGCCGCAGGATAAATGTCCAGTATACCGCCCCTTAGGGCAAACTGTCCCTGTCCTTCCACCATTTCGCACCTTTCATAGCCCATTAGCACGAGTCTTTGACAGAGCTTTTCAAGCTCCAGTCTGTCGCCCGCTGCTATATCAAATATAAATTCCCTGAATTTATCGGGCAGTACAAGTCTGTCCATAAGCGCCTCTGCCGAGAGCACCACAGTGATTTTCTCACCGTTCATAAGACGGCGTATTATGTTGAAGCGCTCCTTTATTATGTCGAGGCTCTTTACATCCGCCCAGTAAAAAATAATATCCTTTGCGGGATAGAGAAGGGGTCTTTCCTTCATAAAAAAAGCAAGGTCGGAGCATATCTCCTTTGCCTTCAATTCCGAGCTTGTCACTATCAGGGCGCTTTTTTTGCTCTCATTTATAAGCCCCGACATTATATGACTTTTCTGCGCGTCAATAACGCCCGATACAAGCACAGGCGTATTGTTCTGCGATATATGTTTTTTTAATGCTTCATAGCCCTTGTTTTTGTTCAGAAAGTCATAAAATATGTTCATTTCAGCTTCCTATGCCTCTCTTGTTGTAGGTATTCATTGCTCTTTGTGCGTTCTTGTCCTCTATAATCATCATTACGGCATCTCCTGCGTCCGTTATGCCCTTTATTATGTCGTTTTCCTCCTCGGGCAGAAACCTGCTCAGTACATAATTTGCAAGGTCCCATTTCTCGGGCTTTTCGCCCACGCCCACACGCACGCGCGTAAAATTGTCATATCCCAGCTGATATATTATGCTCCTCAGCCCCTTCTGTCCGCCGTCACTTCCCTTTGTCCTTATGCGCACGGAGCCCACGGGCAGGTTAATGTCATCGCACACTACTATTATATCCTCCGGCTCAAGCTTATAGAAGCTCACAAATTCCCTCACGCTCTCACCGCTTAGGTTCATGTATGTCAGGGGTTCTATAAATATCACCTTTTCGCCCTTTATTATGCCTTCTCCCGTCACGGCTCTGAACCTTTCCCTGTTCATATCTATGCCGTTGTCATATGTCAGCTTGTTTATAACCTCAAAGCCCACATTGTGCCTTGTCCATTTGTAGTCCCTTCCGGGGTTTCCCAGTCCTATTACGGCCTTCATGTCGTCCTCTCCTTTGCACTTCCTGCTCGGTATCATTGTTTGATTATAACACAATTCGGATATTTTTAAAAGCGTAATAGTTATTTTTTTTGTAAAAAATATTGCTTCGGGGGTGCTGCCTGTATATACTCTTGTCCCGTGTCTGAAATCTAAACCTACTTTAAACATTAAAATTTGGTCATAAGCTGATTTTTTTATAGCTATTATATGAGGGCTATGTTATAATTAAATTAAACAAAAAAAGAATGGAGGTAATGTAATGAAAGGAAGTTTTAAAAGATTTATAACGGCGTGTGTTCTGCTGCCTGCTGTTTCTCTTATGTCCTTCGGCTGTATGACATTCGGCGCCGAGGGTGCGGAGATAGTGGTAGACAGGTCGATAAGCGCAAGCGATCCGTCGGCGAATATCTATAAGACGGTTCAGGAGGCTGTTGCGGCTGCGCCCGACGGCACAGAGGACAGTCCCACTGTCATAAGGATAAAGCCGGGCGTTTATCTCATGAACGGCGATGATAAGGTGAACGGACTTGTGATCAACAAGAACTATCTTACCATTATAGGCGACAGCGACAATGCGGAGGATGTTGTGCTTGCCGACAACAGAGGCAACAATCAGGGCGCATCGGGCAATGCCAACAGCGCATC
Organism: uncultured Clostridia bacterium; assembly: GCA_947632235.1. Lineage (GTDB taxonomy): Bacteria > Bacillota > Clostridia > Lachnospirales > CAG-274 > Gallispira. Next base: position 9,135 of record CANROO010000020.1, on the reverse strand, counting down.
GGTCATGTCAAACTGTACGGGACTTACAATGAAGAACATATCCATATATAATTACTGCAATATGGATGTGCCGTTTGAAAAGGATCCGTCACAGGCGCTTAAGAGAAGGTCCGATGTTGAAACGCAGGCGTTTGCTTACATAGGCATGGGCGACAAGCATATATATGAAAACTGTCACTTTATGTCAATACTCGACACCATGAGCTGTGACGCACGTTCTTATTTCAAGAATTGCTATGTACAGGGTACAAACGACTTTATGGGCGGTTCGGGCGAGCAATACTGGGAGGACAGCACAATAAATTCCCTCAGCAATCATATTGTGGGCGGAGGCAACAAGGTGGTATTCAACAAATGTACCTTCCTTCTCAACAAGACCTCCGATTCCAGACCTACATATTTCTGCAAGGGCTGGACTACCATCACTGTTATGAATTCCGTAATTCCCACACAGAAGGGCGCTTATCAGTGGACGCCATCGCTTCCGGGACAGTTTATGTTCAGGTCGTATAACAATAAAAACGATGACGGAGCACCTGCCGAGATAATAGACAATACCTGCGGTTATGAGCTTACGGCAGAGCAGGCGGAGGCCTTCAACCCCTACAATATTTTAAGAGGAAATGACGGCTGGGATCCTGCAGGCGCAAAGGCACAGTATGAAGCCAAGGGCTTTATGCCGATGTATGTAAATGTAAATGATGCCGTAACGGTAAGAACGGGAAATGATCCCGTCACAATAAATGCTTCCGTTTATCCTGCAGGCGCCGACCAGAGCGTAAGCTTTAGCGCAGAGGGCGATATAAGCATAGCGCCAAACGGAAACAGCTGTGTTATCACGGCGGAAAACAACAGTCTTAATGTGACGACTGCGGTCGTTACCGCAACGGCTTCAAACGGAGTTAAGAACAAAACCGTAGTTACGGTACAGCCGGGTATACTTCCTGCTCCCGTATTTACCGTGCAGCCCAAGTTTATAACGGACGAGGGCGGTTCGGAACAGGAAAGCAGGTACACAATAGCGGATGCAGAAGCAGCGCTCAGGGCAGTGCTTGACAGTGACGAAAGCTTGATAGGCCAATATGACGAAAGCGCAGACGGCGTGCTTGATTCGCAGGATGTGGCTGAGATACTCCAGTGCGTTCTCGATCCGAGCTATGGCGGAGAAGCTCCCGGACAGAGCAAGGGCAGTCTCAGCATTGACTATGCTCTTGATCTGGGCTCCGCTTCAAACGACACCTCTCTTATAAGCTGGTACCGCTGTGATGACGCGCAGGGAAGCAATCCGCTTATAATGGCTGATTCAAAGAGGGACATTCCTACAAAGACCTATACCTTCAGCAAGGGCGACATAGGCAAGTATATTATGGTGACCATAGTGCCCAAGAGCGAGCTGAGCGACCCCGGAGAGGCAGTTTCGCTTGTATATCCGGATGTAATAACAGCCGATATGGTAAATAATAACCTCAGCACAAACTTCTTGAGCGTTGTCACTCATCCGCCGTTTATAACGGAGGAAACTCTGGGCACGGCAATAGACAACGGTGACGGCACCACAACGCCTTACAGAAATACTCTTCTTAACAGTATAAAGGGCACTGTGCCCGGAAGATGGAACTTCATAGGCAACTGGTGGTATAATAACGGTTCGGGCACATATGCCGACAATGCTGTAGGCGTAATTACAGGCACAAGATACGGCAGGGCAATATATCCCCAGCCCACGGCAGATTACGGCGATATGACGGCTGTTGCAAGGTTCACTCCCGAAAAGAATGCGGGACAGGGCTTCGGCAGCGCAGGTCAGTATCAGGAGCTTCTTATAAAGTATGACCCCGACACACAGACGGGCTGCGGAATAAGATACACCAGAAGCTCGGCGCTCTCAAACGGCGTTGACTTCCAGCTCTATGAATATAAGGACGGCGAGGGCACTCCCATAGGCGATATAAAGACTATGGATTCAACATTCAGGTCAAATTGCGTTATAACACTGAGTCTTAAGGGAACACAGCTCAGCGCCAAGATAGAAACGGATTATTCATCAACGAGCGATGACGGAACTGTTACAACGGTAGAGCCTGTGGAGCTTACGGGCACAATAACAAATACAACGGGCTTCGGCGGTTTTGAGATATATCATCAGGGCAGCACGGGCGGAAGATTTGTATTCACGGGCGTTGACCTTATTTATGAATAATAAAAATTTATATTGAAAGTACAACACAAAAACGGGAGAGCCAAGCTCTCCCGTTCAGACTGTCGAAAAAGTCAAAATATAAAAAATGTTATAAACGGGCGTGCACTGCACGCCCCTACAAACCACTATGTGAGCTAATCACTTGTAGGGGCGGGCATTGCCCGCCCGCAAAAATTTCATATTACAATGTGGTTTATCGACACGCAGAACGGGAGAGCCAAGCTCTCCCGTTTTATGATACATATTCGTTTTTATCAGAAAATAGGTACTACTGCGCCCTGATATGTCGTTTCCATAAATTCCTTTGCGGTGTCGCTCTGCAATGCCTCTGCAAGTGCCTTTACAGCCTCGTTATCCTCATTGCCTTCCTTTACTACGAGCACATTTGCGTAAGTCTGAGCCGCCTCGGAGTCCTTGTCCTCTACAGCTACGGCATCGCTTACCTTAAGACCTGCTTCTATAGCGTAGTTGCCGTTTATTACTGCCATATCCACATCTGCAAGCGCTCTTGCTATCTGAGCCGCCTCCATCTCCTGTATGTTAAGGTTCTTGGGATTTTCGGCAATGTCAAGCTTGGTTGCCGTGAAGCCTGCATCCTCCTTAAGAGTGATAAGACCCTGAGCCTCAAGGAGCATCAATGCTTGTGCCGTCATTGGGAACAGCTATTGTTGCGCCGTCTGCAAGCTCCTCTATTGAAGCCGTCTTGCCTGCGTAAAGGCCGAAGGGCTCATAGTGTATGGCTGCAACGGGAACAAGGTGTGTGCCGTTTTCGTTGTTGAAGTCCTCAAGATAAGGACCGTGCTGGAAGTAGTTGGCGTCTATCTCGCCGTCCTCGGTTGCCTTGTTGGGAAGGATGTAGTCGTTGAATTCCTTTATCTGAAGGTCGATGCCCTGTTCAGCAAGCATGGGCTTTACAGCCTCGAGTATCTCCGCGTGAGGAGCAGGCGAAGCGCCCACCGTTATGACGGTGCTTCCGCCGTCTGCGCTCTCGGCTGAGCCTTCGCTGTCCGACTGCGCTCCGCAGCCTGCTATGAGAACGGCTGATAATACTACAGTACCCAAAACAGTTAAAAATTTTTTCATTTTGCATTACTCCTTTTCTTAATTTATTCTTTTATCTGTTTTTCTTGTTATCCTCATACCTATCTCCTGGAAGAGCTGTACAACGATAACAAGCATAACCACGGTCACCATCATAATATCTGTCTGATACCTGTAGTAGCCGTAGTTGATGGCGATTGAACCCAGACCTCCGCCGCCCACAAAGCCTGCCATTGTGGAATAGCCCAGTATTGTGGTAACGGCTATGGTACTGCCTACTATAAGCGACGGCTTAGCCTCGGGAATGAGCACCTTGAATATTATGTTCATATTCGATGCGCCCATGGACTGCGCCGCTTCTATAACGCCGGGGTCTACCTCCTTTATTGAGGATTCCACCATTCGCGCCACGAAGGGACCTGCGGCAGCCACGAGCGGAACTATAGTCGCCGTGGAGCCTATGGAGGTACCCACTATAAACCTTGTTACGGGTATAATGGCAACAAGAAGTATTATAAAGGGTATAGACCTCAGTATGTTGACTATAACGCCCAGCACTGTGTTCACAACGGCGTTGGGGTGTATGCCGTTCTTGTCGGTCACGCTCAGTATTATACCCATGGGCAGACCTATCACATAGGCAAGAAATGTAGAACCAAGCGTCATATAAAGAGTTTCGCCCATGCCCCTTATGAGCAGGTCGGCGAGCATTTTTATATCCATCACATCTCCTCCTTATATTTTATGCCTGTCCTTTGAAGATATCCGCGCACCTTGTCAAGAGAGCCCTCGGGCACCTGTATTATCATTTCTCCTGCCGCCGTGCCGTTCACATCCTTTGTGTCTGCATACATTATATTAACGGGCACATTGCACTCCATAACGAGATTTGCTATGACCGGCTGATAGGACGAAAGTCCGTCAAATACAAGCCTTATAGTAACAAAGTCGTCAATGGACTTTATGGCGCCCTTCGGAAGTATGAGCTGTCTTGCCATATCCGACTGCGGATTTGCAAATATTTCCCTTACCGAGCCTTCCTCTACTATACGGCTTTTGTCTATTACCGCGACCTTGTTGCATATCTGCTCTATCACCCTCATTTCATGAGTTATTATTATTACGGTCACGCCCATTTTTTCGTTTATTTCCTTCAGAAGTGAAAGTATGGAGCGCGTGGTGTTGGGGTCGAGCGCAGATGTCGCCTCGTCACACAGCAGTACCTTGGGATTTGTCGCCAAGGCTCTTGCTATTGCAACTCTCTGCTTCTGACCGCCCGAAAGCTGTGAGGGATATGACCTCTCCCTGTCGCTCAGGCCCACTATTTCAAGCAGTTCTCTTGCTCTTTTTTCGGCGTCCGCCCTTGCCACCCCTGCGATCTCAAGAGGGAAGCATATGTTTTTGATAGCCGTCCTCTGCTCCAGAAGGTTGAAGCCTTGGAATATCATTCCCATGGACTGCCTTGCCTTGAGAAGCTCCTTGTGGCTCAGCTCCTTGAGGTCTTTATCCTCAAAGTATACCGTGCCGTCCGTGGGTATCTCCAGAAAGTTTATGCACCTTACAAGCGTGGACTTGCCGGCACCGCTCAGACCTATAATGCCGAATATATCGCCTTCTTCAATATTCAGGTCTATATTGCGCAGAGCGTTGACATCGCCGTTTGCCGTGTGGAAGGTTTTGCTTAAGTTTTTTATACTGACTAAAGACATTTTTTTCTCCAAAATTCAAATTCATATCATTTTACTATGATTAAACCACATATTCACTTTTTTGTCAAGTGAAAATAGCGATAATTATAAATAAAAAGGGATCCAGAGCAACTGAATCCCTTTATGCAGTTTATTTATATCAGATCTTTATGCCTGCAACGATACTTCCGCCCTCGGGCACGGTTACCTTAGCCTTTTCGCTCTCGGGCACATCAAGGCTCCACTTGCCGTAAACACCGCTTCTTTCGGAAAGCACGCCGTAGAAGTTGAGCATAAGTATGCCTAAGTTGAGGTGAGCATCGTTCTCGTCCGTTTCGTCATCCTTAAATTCCACAAGCATGAACAGACCGTCGTTTATGATGAAGCGGTAGGGCTGTCTGTTGAGGAATGAGGGAGAACAGCAGGCTGCCACGAGCGCCTGATAAAGATCCGTGTAGTGGTCGAGAGTAGAGGGCTCGCCCTTTATTCCCATATCCTCCGCTATTATGGCATCGTCTATGAAAAGCTTGGGAGCCTCATAGCTTGAACGCTTCTTCAATGTTACATTTGACTGATTTACTATGTCAAGACGCTTTATGGATTTAACAGAGTCCTCGTAGCCTATAGCTATAAAGCCTGCAGGAACCATATCCGAGGCTATTCTGAGCCTTTCCTTCATCTTGGCTTCATCGCTTATGGTTACCCAGCAGGTAGCAATGCCCATATCCGTGAGCTTAAGAATGAGGTCTTCGCCTATGAAGCCTGCATTTTCAAGATAGTGCTCTGTTTTTTCGGATGTGATGAGTATGTACTGAGGAGCCTCTATAAGATAGTCCTCATAGCCTGCACAGCCCGTGAGCACGGGAGCCGACTTCATATCGAGCACGCTCATTTCAACATTGATATCCGGCACAAGCCTCTTGCATTTGCCGAAATAATCCTTGATCTCGCTTATGACAGAAGCGGAGACTTCCTTGTCCTTGAACTGCCTTGTGGACTTTCTCTTTGTTGCACTCTGATAATAATTCATTTTTACACGCCCTTTCATTTCTTTTTGTTAAATAAGTTTATTTAATTTAATTTTAGTATATATTTGGCAAAAAGTCAATCTATAAACATTTTTTATTTTGAAAGCTCCTCGGCGGTGTTCAGAACGCGCCTTACGGTCTGCTCCGCAACATACATAACATTGTCTCCGCCCTTTGTTACGGCGTAGAAGCTCTCGTTATACCTGTAGTATTCGGCCTTGTCACTGCTTCCGTCCGTGAGCCTGAAGGTTATTGTAAGCTCGGGCTTGCCCTCGGGCTTTTTGCCGTACTCTATTTCGTCAAAGCCTATGCCTGCTATAAGCTCGTAAAAGTCAGTGAATACATCCTTTTCTATGAGTTTGCCGTTTATGTATGTGTTTCTGTAGTCCCTTGTTACGCCGTCCTCCTCGCGGAAGTCGTTTTCTCCTTCGGCCTTGAATTCTATCTTGTAGCTCTTGGCGCCCTCTATATCTATCTCCTTCACCTTTGAGCGCTGATAAATGGATATGAATTTTTCGGCAAAGTCGGCGATGCCCGCATTTTCAAAGGGTTCAAGCGCCCTTTGATCCATTGTGAAAACTTCCTTCCTGTCGTTTACAAGCACATAGGCATATTCTCCGTCCTCTGTTGTGAATGTATTGCCTGCCGATATTTTTATACTGTTTTCGTCATCGGCTATATATAGAGTGAGCTTCGGCCTGTCAAGTCCGTATTTGCTCATATCCTCGGGCGCTATGTCCGCCAGATCCCTTATATTGAGGGAGGAGGCGTTCCTCAGAACGCTCGACTGCAGATTGTAGGGATACACAAGCATATTTTTTATAGGCTTCTGCATCACAAGCGCCGCAAGTCCGTTTTTCTCTGCATATTCCCTTGCAAGGGGGTTGTCCTTGTCATAGGTGATATATATATCCCTGTTTTTGCCGTCCTCATCCGAAAAGTCTATTGAAAGCTCCCTTACGGCGTTGGTGTCGATCTTCTGTACTGATTTGTCTATCATATCGTTAAGACCGTAGAAAAGAGGCTGTATGGCAGAGCTGTTCACCATGTACACTGACTTTTCGTCACCGAGCGATACATAATAATATTTGCCGTCCGATGATACAGTGCCTGCGTTTATGACCACACTGCCGTCCGATGCAGTTGCCTCGGGCTTGTCAAGGCCGTATTTTGAAAGCTCCTCGCCCTCTATAACGCGCTCCGAGTAAAGACCCGTGAAAACGGAGGCTATCTCCGACACGGTCGGAGTGCTGAATCGGCTGTCATAGCCCTTTATGCTCCATTCATCGCCTTTTTTTACAAATTCAAATTCGCCGTTTTTGTTTTTGAGCGTGAAGCTCTCGGCAGGCTTGCCGTCCACTATTTTGTTTCCCATTTCCTCCATGGGCAGATCCTGCGTTTCGGTGCCCGAAGTATCTTCGTTCCTGCCCGATATCACCATATAAGCGCCCAGAAGCACCGCCAGCAGTATAACTGTGCCCGTGAGGGCATATAACCTGTTTCGCATTATTTATTTCTCCTTGTTATCCAGACAATGAAGCCGAGGCCGAAAAGTATGCCGGGCATTACAAGCCAGCTTATTACCTTTATCCTTGTGACCGAGCGCGCGTCCGTCACAACTGCCGAACCGCTCAGCTGTTTGGGAGCTATATATATGCTCTTTGTGTTGTCATTGAGCCAGTTGAGGGCGTTCACAACAAATGTGGAGTTGGCATTATTCACCATTTCGTCCATATTGGGCTCTATTAGATAGTAGCTGCAGCCCGAAACTATGAGCTTTGTGCTGTGCTCCTTGTCCGTATAAGTCGAGTCGGTGACAGCCACGGTTATATCGAAGGGTCCCGTTTTGTCGCCGGGCTCCTTGTTTGCCGATGTGTTGCCCTCGGCCTTTATATATGCGCCCGCGCTTGCCGAGAGCAGAGGCTCCGTCACAAGACCCTGCTTCTGCATGTCGGTCTTTGCAACGCTCTGCGAGGCTACCGCAAGCGTATGATAGTTCTTTTCGGTAAGTCCCGTGTTTATGCTGTGCTCCGAAAGAGAGGGCAGTATGGCGTAGGGATACATCATATATGCCGATTCATCGCCCTCGTATATATAGCCGTCCTCGAGCGTAAGACCGTATGCCGAGGCAATGCTCATAATGTTGGGGCATTTTTCCTTGTCCGTTCCGCCGAGGAGGAGGAACGCTCTGCCGTCATTGTTGAGATAATTGAGCACCTTTTCTCTCTCCGCCTGCGAATAATCCCTGTCTACGGGCGTTATGAACAGCACCGTGCAGTCCTCGGGAATATCGTTTTTTATGAGGTCCAGCATTTTCACATTGTAGTTTGCAAGCATGAGCTGATCGTTGAGCGATGTGAAGGCGGAGCTGTCGGGCTCGCCGTGTCCGCTTATGAAATACACCGTGGGCGATACCTCCATGTTGACATACTGCAGTGCGCTTGTAAGAGCCGATTCAAGGCTAAGCACGCCGTTTTCGTCATAGTAGTCGCTGTAGCTTATCACTCTGAATTTATCACCGCATTCCACTATTATGCCGTTTATATCCACGCTGACATTTTCGGAGGCATAGCGCTTGCCGAAGTCGGGGTGGAGATAAAGATCCCTGTTTTCGGTCTTTATGTGGCTGCAGCTCTGCTTGTATTGGTCAATTATCTGATTTACTCTGCCTATCACCGCCTCGGTGTTGTTTGCGGGAAAGAGAGTGTATATATTTATGTCCGTATTAATGTTGTCGAGCACCGACTTTGTTTCGTCCGAGAGGGAGAATATTTCCTCCTCCGTAAAGTCGAATGTCCTGTTGAACTGACCTATAATGAGGTTTATAACAATGAGTATGGCTATGAATATTATAGTCACCACAACGGAATAAGCGCCGTATTTCAGTCTTTTGTCGTTAAAAAGTTTATTCATTCATATGACCTCCTAGCTCCATCTTCTCTTTTCTATCACATTTGTAGTAAGGTACAGAAACGCAACAGAAAAGGTGATATAATACACAAGGTCGGATATGGACACAACGCCCATATAGAAGCTTTCAAAGCGGTTGAGCACAGAAAACCAGCCGAGCACCTTTATTATAAATCCGTCGAAAATAAGAGGCTTGAAAAGATAAAGCACTCCCGTTATAACAAAGCCGAGAAGGGCAAATATTCCTGCTGCGGCAATGTTTTTGGTG